>DATHCU010000261.1:0-2490 GCA_035319385.1 Thermodesulfovibrionales bacterium | reverse complement strand
TCCACACTGGAGGCGCAAGGCAAACGAGGATTGCAAAGACAGCCGCAGCCGCCTTCCAATAGATTCGCACATTGCGCGCAAGCACCGTCAAACCAACCATGCGATCCGTTATCCATGCTGTGATTACAGAGAGCGGCAGGAACAAGGGCAGCAGGTACCGCGCAGTCTTGGCAGATGTCAGATGCAAGACAGTAAAGTACACTATAACCCATGTGGCAGAGAAGACGAGCCACGGCCGCTCTTTCAATTCATTCCACCAACTCCGCACACGAGGAGTAGAGACCAGAAGGAAAGCCGACCCAGGGAAGAAATTGAACATAAGGGAAGGGAAATAGTACAGCAAGCCCTCTTTCCTGGTCATAATCCTGGCCTCTTCCAGAAGGTTCCTGTAGCTTTCGAATTGGGGATGTCTATAGAGAAATCCGACCCAGGGCAGGACAACCAGAATGAACGCGGGGAACGCGGCTGCCAGGATTCCGATCCGCAGCCTTCTCCAATCTCTCCTCAGAAGAAGATATGCGGCTGCAATCAACAGAGGGATAAGGGCGACAGGCCCTTTCTCCAAGAAGGCAAGCCCCATGAATGTCCAGAAGAGCAGATAATAGGTCAACTTGCCCTTTTTCCCGGTGCGGTCATAACCAAGATAAAACGCCATGAGGGACAGAGAAAACAGTACGGAATACTCCATCTCCAGGCGCGCCGTCCTCGCGTAATATGAATAGCCGTAACTGGAAATCAGGAATAGAGAGGCATATATTGCCGTCCTGGGATTCTCGCGGTCAACAGCACGACAGAAGAAGAGGATGGCTGCCAGACCCAGAAAGGCAAACAGGGCGGACGGGAGGCGGGCTGCAAAAGTATTTGTCCCGAAGACGTGATAGGCCAGGGCAGAGTTCCAGAAATGCAACGGCGGCTTATCAACATAGATGCCGCCTGCCAGATGCATCATCACCCAGTCTCCGGACTCCAGGACCTCCCTCCCTACTTCAGCGAGACGTATGTTGTCCTGATTCTCTATGGTCCTTCCTCCAAGGTTGAAGAACATGGAAAAGAATCCGAGCAACAGAATAAACCCGACGAGAATCTGGATTTGACGGTCTTGCCTGAAACGGTCTGTCTTCAAGTTGTCAGCGAGCATTATGATGTTTTAGTATATAATATTGTTTTACGCCATGTCAGAGAACCCATCGACCGCAACAAAGAACACCGCACTGAGGGATAGCCTTTTACTGATTGTAATCGGTGCCATCATTTATCTGCCTTTCCTCGGAGTGCCGGGGTGGGACGGTAATGAGCCCATACGAGTTATTATCGCAAAAGATATGATGAAGACCGGGAATTGGCTCATGCCGGTACTGCACGGGCAGCCTTACTATGCAAAACCGCCCCTGATGAATTGGCTCATCGCAGCCAGCGGAGGAATCTTCGGCGGAGTCAATGAATGGACAAGCCGCTTGCCGTCTGTGTTGATGATGCTTCTTACCTCTCTTTCCGCTTATTTCATGACTTCTAAATGGCTCGGCAGAGATGGCAGGTTTTTTGCGGCGCTGATGACACTGTGCATGGTCGGTCTTATAAAAAAGGGCAGGGAAGCCGAGATAGAGAGCCTTCATTTCTTTCTCATTGCGGCCACTCTTCTCGTATGGATAAATGGATATGTAAGACAGTGGAAGCCGGCCGTCCTGTGGGGGACTACGTTAACGCTGGTCGGAATCGGGTTCCTCTCAAAGGGTCCTCAAGTCATATTTTTCTTCTACATGTCCTTGATCCCTTTCCTGTTTGTGAGGAAGAAAATGTCTCTTTTCTTCTCAAGGGGGCATGCATTCGGGGTTATTCTTTTTCTATCTGTGCTCTCTCTTTATCTGCTTTCCGTTTTGCAGTGGACCACATTTGATAAATATGTGGAAGTGTGGTTAAAGGAAGGCATGCAGAGGACCGAGAGCAGGCATTCTTTTACTTTCCTTCAGCACCTGTTGTCATATCCTTTCGAAGTATTGGCATCCTTGATGCCTTGCGCGTTGTTCCTCATCCCTGTCGCGATGTATAAGGAGATTCGACAGGAGGCGAAGAAACTCTTCGGCAACGACCTGTTTATGTATTCCTTCATCGTCGTCGCGGCGAACTTCCCCTTATACTGGCTGATGCCCAATATGAGAACGAGATATTTTCTCCCTGCGGCGCCGTTTGTCGCAATTGCAGCAGCCGTAATCTTTGAATTATACCTCGTAAAGATGCGTGACGCTTCGAGTCTCAGCAGTTTTTTCCCGAAATTCTTAAGGGGATTCACTATTTTTGTGATCTTCCTTGCTGCCTCGGTCATCCCCGCGTTCATGTATCTGCATCTGGAAATTTCATTTTTTGTGTCCTTTATGATCGCGTGTGTGCTCCTTTCCGGCATAGTTCTCCTCTATAAAATTCGGTCGATACAGGTGCGCCAGATTCCGCTCTATGTCACTCTCGCAATAGCGGTTTTTTTCCTCATCTATACGA
>DATHCU010000260.1:0-3653 GCA_035319385.1 Thermodesulfovibrionales bacterium | reverse complement strand
GATAATCTTCATGAATTCCTCGAGTTCCTCGAGGGACAAACCCCTCTTAAAGCTCAGCTCCCTCAAACCGTCCTTGAAGAAGAAAAGCGCAAGGTTATCCTCTTTCTCGGAACTGTAATACACCTGCTCGGAATCATAGAGGATGCTGTTCTGCTTTATTCTCAGAGTGAACGCGTCCTTGTAATCAAAGAAGGTATTAAACTTGAGATGAGACTCCTGGAGGGTTTTGGAGTAGACAGGATTATTCTCCGGATACATCCTGAGCGTCTTCTTTGCCTTAATGATATTCTGAAGGAGGTCCTTTGCCTCCCTTATCTCCTCTATCATCTCCATGCATAAAATTACCACAGAGATGCGAAGGCAGTCAAACTGTAAGAACCCTTATAGCAGACTTATTCTTCTCTCTCTTGCGAAATTCGCGAGAATCATAACCGCGGAATTGAGCCTCTGCAGCTTCGTGTTTCTCCATCTGATAGCCTGGGTATCACCGGCGGGGAATTTCTCCGATCTGATCGTCGTCTGGACCTTTATCATTTCATGATGGAGCCCCTTAAGAGATTCCCTGTCCAGAGACTTCAGGAAGAGAGGGTTGACGACAACATATCCTTCAGAAACGTCGTTGGCAATCGCCTTAATGCTCTTGCCCCTGATGGACACTACTTGGCAACCTCTTTTCTGACGAATAATCTCGATGCGAGTATGCCGACCTCATAGAGGACTATCATCGGCAGGGCCATCAGGGTCTGGTTGAAGGCATCCGGAGTAGGAGTCAGTATTGCTGCCACAATAAAGGCTATAACGACTGCATACCTCCTGTGCCTTGCCAGGGTCTTGGGTGTAACTATCCCCATGCGGGTGAGAAAAACTATGATCACGGGAAGTTCAAAGACACCCCCGAAAGCAAGTACGAACTTCAGGCAGAAATCCACGTACAATCCGACCGACAGCATGGGCATCATGTAGTCGCCTGTCTTATAGTTGAGGAGAAAATCCAGCGCAAAGGGAAGCACTATGAAGAAGCAAAAAGCAGCCCCCATGAGAAAGAGCACCGTCGCTATGAGAACAAACGGGACCACGTATTTCTTTTCCTTGCTGTGAAGACCGGGTGAAATAAAGCTCCAGAGCTGCTGAAAGATCACCGGCAGGGTAAGAATGAACGCAGCAACGAGAGAGATCTTCATATTCATCCAGAAACCTTCGGCAGGAGATAGAAAGACAAGCTTTGTGCCATGCAGTTTGTCCGCAAGCACATAGTACATGTACATGTTCTTCACGGAGAAATCAAGGTTGTAACGCAGCGGAAACATGACGGACTCGAGGAGATATTCAGAATAATTGAACGTCACTATGACCATCACGCACAAGGCAACCAGAGAGACGAATATCTTCTTTCTAAGTTCACCGAGATGATCAAAAAACGTCATCAGCTTGGTTTCAGTCATAGCTTCCCTCCGTAAACATACCCTATATTATATACATAAATATGACAAGTCGTGACGATCATATCCATAACGTTCAAAAATCAGCCGCAGTCGATCAAAGAGTTGCTGTGGTTAGACGGATCTTCAAGGTATACAGATGGTCATCTGCCAGACCGCGGCCGCTCCCTATTTGTTCTCCGGGCCGCCTTTCGCATCTTGTGCATCTTTAGAAGGATCACTCTCGACTGCCTTGCTAACCTGCGCAGCCTCCTTCTCAACCTGCTCTTGTGCATCCTCCATCGTCTTCTGAATCACCTTGCCCGAAGCAGTTGCCTCCGTCTCGATCTGCTTCTTGAAGTCCGTCACCGCATCGCGGATGTCGGAGGTCGAATCCTTGAATTCCTCCTCGACCGAGTCCTTCACGTCCTGGAAGGACTTCTTCAGTTCTCCGAGTCCCTTGCCCAGGGCCTTCGCCACTTCGGGGAGCTTCTTGGGTCCAATGACCAGGAGAGCAACCACAAAGATCACTATCATCTCAGGCATGCCGATATCAAACATATCTTACCTACTCCACTTCATACAGTTTCTGGATCTTCTTCTTTTCAGGTGGTGTTACAAAGGTAACTGAAAACATCAGGCGGGTCTGCGGGTCTCTTCTCTTGAAATCAAACCCCGCTCCAAAAGATGTATAAATCGAATCAGTTGTCCTTATCCTATACCCTATTCTTCCCTCTATAAGATCGATGTCGCTGGAATCATGGCCCTTACGAACTACGAGTTCCGACAGGAGCTTGAAGTTGTGAGCAGCGGCAAAATCGAGACCCGTGAGAAAGGTAACCTCATCCTTCAGCTGTCTCGTTCCCGCCTTCTCATAAAAGAAATTCATATGCCCGTTCACCGGCCCCACTCTCTTGCTCACAATCAAGCCAGCCCCATAGCGGCCATCCGTGGTCAGCCTCTCGCTTCCGGTCGGCACAGATACATTTATTATGTACGCCAACGAAGGTCCATATTTCCCCTCCTCGAAAAACCTGTGTTTTACTCCGATGGCGACATCCTCGAATCCATCGCGCACATCGGAGCCAAAGACATATGGGAGGGTCATATCCAGCTCAACAACATCGCTGAGTCCGTAAGCGGTCTTCATTATGAACCGGTAAAGGTCAGGGTCCAGGGACACCTCAGCGCCCGTGGAAAAAGCCACCTTTCCTCTTCCAAAACTTTCAGTGCTGAATGTGGAGAACACGCCGTAAGGATCGACCGGCTGAAGCCCTTTCAATTCGATGGCATAAGCAGTTTCGCAGAACAGGAGGAGTACTAGACCAGCGGATACGAAATACTTTTTCATTTCTAAAACATAGCAGAAAAATCCGGATAGTGTCAATCAATTAAAACGTCCGGAATGCATGTTCAGCCAATGCTATTCGCAGAATTCTTGTGAAGCAGAGCACGCGATGTAACATAGCGGAAGGGGTTTCACTCCTTCGCTGCGGCCTGTGATCCCTCACACCGCCATCCGCAATCTAATGGATAATCGCCTGACCGGTCATTTATTCACAAGGTGCGCAAGTCGCCTTCCATTTTGCGGATCGTTTGAGTATAATTAAACCATTAACTCCCTTGCTTGCTCGGCAAAGGGATCACAGGAGGAACCAAATGGCAGAAGGCATTTTTGAAGCTACAACAGCGAACTGGGACGTTGAGGTTCTTGGCGCAAAAGGTTTGGTGATGATCGATTTCTGGGCTGCCTGGTGCGGTCCCTGCAGGATGATCTCTCCTACGGTCGAGGAACTGGCAAAGGAATACAGTGGAAAAGTGAAGGTAATGAAGCTCAATACCGATGAGAATTCCGAGATCGCAAGCAAGTACAAGATAATGGGAATTCCTACCATCATGTTCTTCAAAGACGGCGCAAAGGTCGATCAGATTGTCGGCGTTGTTCCCAAACAGCAGTTAAAGTCAAAGATCGACTCTTACCTTTCTTAACAGAGGACTGTATTCAGCATTGCTCAGCGCTTTGCCGCATCTTAATAACTGGTTTGCAGCGTGCATCGTTCAGCATAAGGAGTGCCTTCGGAACCGGTGCTTTGGTCGGCAGCAGGATCAAGGCAGCCCTATATTTGAGAAGTTGTCTGTTTCATTTAACTGGTCATGTTTGAATCTCTAACAGAAAAATTAGAATCCATATTCAAGAAATTGAAGGGCAAGGGACTCCTCAAGGAAGAGGACGTT
>DATHCU010000259.1:0-3374 GCA_035319385.1 Thermodesulfovibrionales bacterium | reverse complement strand
CGGTTGCCCGGGCGAAGATGGCCGTTAAGGATGGTGTCAGCGTTTCTGAGTATGCTGCTGGCTATAATCTTTGTTGTCAATTCAGGCGTTCTTGCGGGGAGATTGTTCTTCTCTGAAATCAAGGACACGGCGCTAAGCATGCAAATCTCAAGACAAGAGCTGGGCTCCATGAAAGACACTGCCTTCAGGGCGGCCTTATGCGATCCGCTTGAGTCAAAATACTGGTATGCCGTTGCGAACACTGAATGGCTTCTGTCCGACCGCGCCTCTGCCCTTCGGCACTACACCAGTGCCGTGGCTCATAATCCCACGATGGGTGAGTATCTCCAGCGGCTGGGCCTGATCTACTCGGAATCAGGGGACAGTGAGACTGCGGACGGATTGTTCAGGGCAGGAGTTGAGTATCAGGTGCGTGATGCGTTAAATTACAGAAGATATGCCGTATGGCTTCTCTCCGTTGGAAAGAGGGATGAAGGGTTGAAGATGATGAGAAAGGCCATATTCATTGAACCGGATAAGACAAGAGAGTATATTACCCTTATGATCCTGAATAATCTGAGTGATGCGGACATCCGGAGTGCGCTGCCCGATTATGTGATTCCCCATCAGATCTTTGCCGACTTCCTCTCGAAGACCGGAAACGACGTGATGGCTGAAGAGGAATATCTGAATTCGCTCCGGTATCTAGGGAACTCAGGCGGGGTCAAACCTGCATTCTTTGATCAGGTAATTCAGTTCTATATGAAGAGAGGCAGGAATGAAGAGGCCCTTGAGATTGTAAAGAAAGGCAGGCAATCCCTGCCTGCCGACTTTGGCCTGAGGGTACGCAGTGCGGAGATATACGAAAAGCTCGGCCAGAATGAGAAGGCCGAGGCCGAATACAGGCGGGCATTGAGTATTGACCCTGCTAACCGATACGTAAAGCAGCGACTTGACAAGTTATTGCATGTTGCTGAATGAAGCCTGTTCCATCTGAGTGAGGCCCGCATATTCCTATTTCTTTCATCGGTCCTTCGCGCCGATGCATTAACGATCAGTTGTAAAGAAAGGAGTGCCAGATATGGTTGAGTTAGGACAGATCGACAAGCCGGAAGCAGCGAGTTTTGCCGGCAAGAGGAAGCTTTATTGTGTTGCGAGTATTTTCAGTGTGACGGACGCGCCGGATGACTATACAGAGCTTGTCGCCAAATACTGGGATGAGGTTTCACAGCAGCTCGAGAAAATAGAGGCGGCTGGCAAGATCAGGAAGATCTTCTCTGAGATCATACTGGAACAGGGAGATGAGGCGCTGGAGATCCTGGGAAAGATCAATGATAAGGTGCCTCAGATAATCAAGAAGAGACTCGAAGCTGGAGGGACGTTGATACCTCTCGAGAATTCGGAGTTTCTGGGGCCGTACACCGACTGGAGCAATTGCCTTAGGGTTATATATACAAGAGACGTCTTTATGAAGGTGCTCGAATTTTATAATGAGGTATCCGAAAAAAGGCTCAGGCATATCCAGGAGACGATAGAGAAGAATCTCCTCGAAGACGAGGCAGGGCTCCTTCTGCTTAAAGACGAAGACAGGATCAAGTTGCAGTTCCCGAAAGATATAGAGGTCTTCCTGATCACCCCTCCGTCCTACGACGACATAATGCGCTGGTTGAGAGATAAGATGACGCGGAAGGAGAAGGGAAAAGAATAGAATGGATTAGATTAGATCCTTTTCAAGAGGATACTGCCGGTCAAGAAGGCTGCTTGAACTCCTGTATGGAATGAGTGATAATAGGTGAAACATGGCCAAGACAGCCGGCATAGTCATCATCGGTGATGAGATTCTTACGGGCAAGGTGCAGGACTACAATTCTTTTTTTATGGCCCAGGAACTCTGGTCGCATGGAATTCAGCTTTGCCGCATATCGATAATTGCAGATATTATCGATGAAATAGCAGATGAAGTGAAGGCCCTGTCCGGCAAGTTCGATTTTGTCTTCACCTCCGGGGGGATAGGGCCGACTCATGATGATGTCACCATAGAAGGTATATCGAGGGCCTTTCAAGTCAAGACGGTTGTCAACGAAACCCTGAAAGAGGTGCTGGAGTATAAACTTGGTGCTCTCTCCCCTGAACAGATGAAAATGGCAGAAGTGCCGGAAGGTTCTGAGCTGGTTACGGATGACACAATCTCCTTCCCCTTGATAAGGTTCCGGAATGTCTTTATCCTTCCCGGCATCCCTCAGCTGCTCAGAAAAAAGTTTTTTGCGCTGGCCAAGCTGTTCAATGAGCCCCTGGTCCATCTGAAGAAGGTTTACCTGATGGAGTCCGAGTCCAGTGTGGCGCCTATACTTAACAGCATTGTAAAACGCTATCCAGATGTAAAAATAGGTTCGTACCCCGTAATCGACAATGAGGAATACTCCGTCATGGTTACATTTGAGTCTCTGAATGATGTGAGCCTTGCTGCTGCATTGAAGAACCTGCTGGAGAGCGTACCCGTAAAGAAGCTAGTCAGAGTAGAGTGAACCTGTTGATGTCGGTATTCACCTAGCCGAACTGCCTATCTTTACATCTTCTGACCCCAGACGGCATAGACCGGATCTGAGAAGGGCAGCCAGGGATAATACTTATCGCTCTCTGGCCTGGGCAATCCCCTCATCGAATACGTCTCAAGATTTCTGAATTTGCCCGCTCCGAGAAAGTACTCAAGCACGAGTCCTACACGTTCAAACTCCATGAGTTCGGTCCAGATCCTGATTGCCTTCGCAGGAAACCAGCGGTTTGAAAATGTGACCAGAAAATATCCGCCAGGCCGCAGGACGCGCGCCACGTCTTCAAAGACCTCAAAAGGCCGGATCAGATACTCAGCCGATATAGTGCAGACGACGGCGTCGAACTCGCCGGATCCGAATGGAAGATTTGGTTCACGATTCAGGTTGTGAACTATTTGGTCTGTCAACTGAAGGTTCAGGGACATCTCTTCAACGTTCATGCCGAGACCTGTAAGTGAGTCAAGCCTGATGTGGCCGGGTATGTGGGACTGCCAACTGCTCATCAGGTCCAGGACCTTCATCCCGTCCCTTAGGAAGTTGCCGTAAATGCCGCCGATGATTGATTCGGCTCTCTTGTCCACGTATGTTGTAAGCATGGATTCCGCATAAAACAATCTGTCTTCGGCCTCGTTGGCCCTTGAAAAGGGACGGCCGGAAAGAAAGTCGGCGGGCAGACCATGCCAGCGGGCCTGCATACCGGTACCATCCGTGGTCACCGCCAGCCAATCCCTGCTATGCACTTCTGTTTCCGGGTGTCTTCTGACGTCGTGAACAAAAACAGAGAGGTTTATCTCTTCCCCTGAGAGTGGATGGTTGAAGTCAGCAAGAAATCTCTCACCTTCG
>DATHCU010000258.1:0-3061 GCA_035319385.1 Thermodesulfovibrionales bacterium | reverse complement strand
GAGTTTTGTAGCTACGTTGACCTCTTTTGGGAGGACATCCGATCTGGCGGGCAACAGGAGTACGTCATCAAATGTCAAACCGGTTTCAATACTGTCATCAAGCATTGTTTTACCTCGATGTTTCCGATAAGTTTACCACGTTCAGATATTCTAACGCAAACAGAACAGGGTTCGAATCAGTATATGCCAAAGAGTAATTAGTGTCTGTCCATAAACCAGTATTCTGTCATTATCCGGCTTGACCGGATAATCCAGAACGCGTTGAAAATACTGGATTTCCCGATCGAGTCGGGGAATGACTGATTAATCGAACGGTATTTGTCATCCCCCGCTTGACGGGTGGAAACGGAACGTATTGAAAACCAATGCCGTTACGATCTCCCCTGCCGACCAGGGTCACTCGATGGAAGCCCTAAATTTTTTTTGAATAATGCCGATAAATAAGATGTGAACATCCCTGCGTTATTCAAAGCGAGGCGAACTGTAAGAAGAAATGCCCGATGGTGAAGGTGTGAAGAACCCTATTCCGATCGTGCTGGTGGACGATGAGCCTCAGCTCTTGCTCACCGCACAACTTATTCTTGAGAAGGCGGGATACAGTGATGTAATCCCCATACAAGACAGCCGGGAGGTACCCGCTCTACTATCTCACCAGGAGGCTGGCCTTATCATCCTGGACCTTCTTATGCCGCATTTGTCGGGAGCCGAGCTGCTGACGGAGATCATCAACGACTTCTCTCATATTCCCGTAATAGTCATGACGGCAAGAAACGAGGTTGATACCGCTGTGCAATGCATTAGGTCGGGCGCTTTTGATTATATAGTCAAGCCCTTCGAAAAAAACAGGCTTCTATCCAGCGTAGAAAAGGCCCTCGAAATGGGCCGGCTCAGAAACGAGATATCTTCCATGAAGAATCACTTTCTGTCCGGCGAGCTCAGGAACCCCGAGGCCTTTGCTTCACTCATTACCAGGAACAAGAAGATGTTCGCCCTCTTCCAGTATATGGAAGTGATAGGATGTTCGCCGCAGCCAGTACTGCTGATTGGAGAGACCGGCGCAGGCAAGGAGCTTTTCGCACAGACGATCCACAAGTTGAGCCGCAGGAAAGGCGAATTCATCGCAGTCAATGTTGCCGGGCTTGACGAGACGGTCTTGTCCGATACCCTTTTTGGACATACCAGGGGGGCATATACAGGCGCCGACAAGGAACGTGAAGGTCTGATCGCACGCGCAGCGGGTGGCACATTCTTCCTTGACGAAATCGGTGACCTCTCGCCTTCGGCACAGGTTAAGATGCTCCGCCTCCTCCAGGAGCATGAATACTATCCCCTGGGGTCCGACAGGCCCAGGCGCACCGATGCCAGAATAGTTGTTGCAACCCATCAGCCGCTTCCCGATCTGATCAAGGAAGGACGCTTCAGAAAAGACCTCTACTACCGCTTAAAGGGCCATCAGATATCTATACCGCCGCTCAGAGACAGACTCGATGACCTTCCGCTGCTTCTGGAAGCTTTTCTGGAGGAGGCTGCTCAGTCAATGCAGAAAAGAAAACCCACTTCGCCCTCTGAGCTCCTCAGTCTTCTATCTGCGTATGATTTTCCGGGGAACGTGCGTGAACTAAGGTCGATGGTCTATGACGCTGTCGCCCGCCACAGGTCGGGTGTCCTTTCTATGAACAGTTTTAGGGAGATGACCAATGTGGATCGCTCCCTTCCGACCGACTATGCCGAACCTGATGAAACCGCTCAGGGTCTTGCCATATCCGGCAGGTTTCCGACTCTCAAGGAGGCCGAGAGCTTTCTTATTAACGAGGCACTCAAACGTTCCAGAGACAATCAGGGGATTGCGGCGTCTCTCCTCGGAATTAACCGCACTACTCTCAACAAACGCCTCAATAAATAGAACATCGTCAAAACAGGGGTTGTGGTCTTCTTCACACCCTGACTCATCCAGCTAATCGCGGTCCTCGTACGAAAACTTGTCTCTTCAACGGCCTTTCGGCTGTTTTGCGCGCGTTATGGCGGAATTAATTCCCCAAGGCGCGTGAAATCCAGGTCTCCAGTGTTGATTTCTTCACACCCCTTTGATATCCCTTCTTGGTTTACATCGCTCGTCAAGTGTTTGAAAACACGCACAAAGCTGACCATTGTCTGCTTTGGCACAGTTGATGCTCATATGACAGCGAGTATTTACCGCACTCAGAGTGCAAAGGAGAGTTACCTTGGAAACTACAAAGAACGAGTGGAAAGTGACGCATCGCCGCACCGAGATTGGAATTATATGGAGGAAAGGAGACATGATGGCAAACAAAGTACTGGTGGTTGACGACTCTGTTCATATGAGACAGCTGATTACATTGGTTCTTAAAGATGAGGGCTACGATGTTATCTCCGCCGAGAACGGCAGGGAAGCTCTTCTGAAACTTGATGGCTCAGACATAGATATCGTAATAACAGACTTGAATATGCCCGAGATGGACGGCATAGAATTCGTAAAACAACTCCGCAACGATGCGAACTACAGGACTGTTCCGGTAGTCATGATCACAACTGATTCAAATGCGTCCAGGCGCCGGGAATCCGAGGCTGCCGGAACTACCTGCTGGATCAACAAGCCCTTTATGCCTGATGAACTGCTTGATGTACTGAAGGAATGTTCGCAGAGGGGCTGATGCGCAACCCGTTACCAGGAGAGTACTCCGTCCGCAGAGGCCTAAAGCCGAACGGGAAAAGGGACGATATAAAAGTGATAGGCTGCGCCGTATGCGGCAATTAGGTATGAATGCAAATAGCGATCGCAAAGAAGATATACTGAGGGAGCAAGTCCGGCTCGCCTTCAAAGATCTGCCATCGATGCAGACAGCGTCGCTTGTTGTGGCTCTCGTTCTTTCCTATGCTGTCAGAGACACTGTTTCACACGCGAGCATCCTCGCGTGGATTCTCCTCATCACAGCCATTGTGTCTGCGAGAATGTTGATCTGTTATCGATTCCGCACGCAAAGAAAAGAGTTGTTTGACGGAGCATACTGGAGAAATGCATATCAAATCTGGGCTCTTGTAT
>DATHCU010000257.1:0-3473 GCA_035319385.1 Thermodesulfovibrionales bacterium | reverse complement strand
TGCCCATGCCTGTGTCCACCTTTACATGGATCTTTATGGCAGTCTTTCGCTTCTTTGCCTCCTCGGACAGAGCGCGAGCAGTATCTATGCTGTAGACGACCGGAATGAGTTGCAGGTCGAAAAAGTCATGGATGCCGTCTCTGTCGAACAAGACAATTATGGGGCCGCGAATGCCCGCACTCCTAAGGGCAGACGCCTCTGATGAAAATGCAACCGCGAGGTATGATGCTCCTTCTTTCAGGAGCCTTTTTGATACTTCAATTGCGCCGTGGCCGTAAGCGTCAGCCTTGACCACAGCAATTACGGGCCGGTCCCGGACAACTTTCCTTACCGTCTTTAGGTTATGTGATAATGCTGAAAGATTGATCTCTGCAACCGGACCTCTATGCACATTAATCTTTTTTTGATTCTTTTTCTTCGTCTTTCTTAGGTGTTACATCGATTTCATCTGCTTCTTTCACACTCTTCTTGAAATTCTTGATCGCCTGCCCTATGCCGCTTCCGATTTGAGGCAGTCTGGTGGCGCCAAAAAGGACTACGACGATGACCAAAATAATGATCAGCTCCTGAGTTCCTAAACCGAACATCTTTCACCCCCCTCTCTTTTGTAATCTTCGAAGGTATTTATATTTATAAAAGACCTTCCTTCCGGGTCAATGCTTCTCACTTTGTCTTCTCCTATATAGAATACATCAATCGACTTCAGAAAATCCCGCAGGCTTCTCTTTCCGGTCTTCATACACTCCTCCATCTTCTCAGCTATCCTCCTGGAATAAATTCCCAAAAGCGGCTGAGGCCTTTGATAGTACAGAGGTATTGTGGCGTCAGAACTCTCATCGTAATTGTCTATTATATATTCTATTAGTATAGCATTGATATACGGCATGTCACACGCTGTTACAAACAACTGAGCAGATCTTGTATTCATGAGTCCGGTCAATATTCCTGTCATCGGCCCCCTGCAATCAACGATATCTCCTATCATGGGAACTCCAAGATAGAAGTACAACTCGGGACTGTTTGTACTCAGAATAACCCGTGAAAACTTGCCCGCAAGGAGTTCGATGTTTCTCTCGATAATCCTCCTGCTGTTTATCTCAAGAAATCCTTTTATAAAAGGGATTCTCTTGTTTTCTCCGCCGGCCAGAATCAAAGCTTCCATACGTCTCTCTTTAACAATAGGTCATGAAAAAGGTTAATTTATATTTATAATATGGCATAAAAGGAATACTTTCAATTATGCATGCCCAGAAAACGATATTTTGAATCTTGGGAGAACAAGGCATATGCTCGATTTCCGACTTAAGACCACGGGCGACCTTGACCAGCCCCGGCATGGCACAACATCTTATTGACAAATCTGGCAATCTCAAATAAAGTAACCCGAAAATCACGGATAAATGGAGGACGTCAGCATGTTAACCGCAAAAGTCACTTACGTTAATGGCATGCAGTTTGTGGGCGATTCCGAATCAGGGCATGCCTTGGTAATGGATGCCGATCCTTCCTCCGGAGGTCGGAATACGGGTACCAGACCTATGGAACTTCTGCTTATAGGCTCCGGAGGCTGCTCCGGAATGGATGTCATCTCTATATTGAAGAAGAAGCGGCAGGAGGTGACCGGTCTTGAGATACAGGTGAACGGAGAAAAGGCCGTGGATTATCCGATGAAGTTTACCCATATCTCCCTGAAGTTTATTGTGAAGGGCAGAAATATCTCTGAGAGCGCTGTTAAAAGGGCGATTGAACTGTCCATGACCAAGTATTGCTCTGTAAAAGCCTCACTCGAAGGCACCGCCAAGATAGATTATTCATACAAGATAGTCAATGAATAAGATTCTCAAATCTATCGCAACGCTCGGCTTCGTAGGCTATCTGCCGATCGCGCCGGGCACCTGGGGGACAGGGGTAGGTCTCCTCTTTGTCCTGCTGCTGAAACCCTCGCTAACCTCCCATGCGGCGCTGATACTCTTCGGATTCATTCTGGGGACAATATCATCGACAGCTGCCGAACGGGTCATCGGCCGGACCGACAGCGGACATATTATTATCGATGAAGTCGTCGGTTTCTTTGTTTCGGTAATATATGTTCCTCAAACATACGGCTATCTTGTCACCGCCTTTTTTTTATTCAGGTTTTTCGATATACTAAAACCGTTTCCGATCCGGCAGGCCGAAAGGACTCTAAAGGGCGGGCTTGGGGTAATGACGGACGACCTTCTTGCAGGCGTGTATACAAATGTCGCCCTGCAGATTTGCAACACGATTATTCGATAGCACCAACACTTGCATTCTCGCCCCGTGAAACAAAGCGGGGTGGGCGTGATGCTTTAATGGATTTGTATGGATTACAGATGTTTTATTGCGATAGATCTTCCTGAACCGATAAAGACACAAATCGGAAGGGTAGTTGATGTACTGAAAAAGTATGATGCCGATGTAAAATGGGTGGCGGTCGAGAATTTCCATATCACTCTCAAATTTCTCGGCAGCACAAACGAGTCGCTGATACCCTCGATAAAGACGGCTCTCACTTCTGTTGCATCATCTTATGAGCCGTTTTATATTAATATAGTTGGTACCGGTGTATTTCCGGTCCGGAAGAACCCGAGGGTATGCTGGGTGGGCATCGGCGGTTCAGACACCTTGAAGAAACTCAAGGAAGATATTGAGATTTCAATGGTCCAGTTTGGGTTCGAGAGAGAAGACAAGGAGTTCAGACCCCATCTGACCATCGGCAGGGTGCGCACTCCCAAAGGTGTCATACGTGTAGTCAATGAACTCGGTTTCTTCGAGGACCAGGATTTTGGGACGTTCCGGGTTGACAACATGAAGATAATGAAGAGCGACCTGAAGCCGGGAGGACCCGTATACACAAGCTTGAATGATATACCGTTAGGTAAAGCATGATGTTTGTAAGACTTCTTTACAAAACTGAACGGAGGGAAGATGTCAAATAAAGAAGCGGCCAATAAGGACAGAAGCAAGGCATTGGAAATGGCAATCTCGCAGATCGAAAAAAATTTCGGCAAAGGCGCTATAATGCGGCTTGGCGCAGAGGAGATAGCTGAAGGCATCCAGGTAATACCGACCGGGTCCCTGACACTGGATATCGCAACCGGGATCGGCGGCTTTCCAAGAGGCAGGGTTATCGAAATATTCGGTCCCGAGTCCTCAGGCAAAACCACACTGGCTCTCAATGCAATCGCACAGGCCCAGATGTCAGGCGGCGCCGCCGCATTCATCGATGCGGAGCATGCCCTTGATGTCGCCTATGCACAGAAGTTGGGTGTCAACATAGGCGATCTTCTCGTGTCTCAGCCGGACACAGGGGAACAGGCGCTTGAGGTTGCAGAGATGCTGGTGAGAAGCGGTGCGCTTGATATAGTAGTAATAGACTCCGTGGCTGCTCTTGTCCCTAAGGCGGAAATAGACGGAGACATGGGTGATTCATTGCCAGGACTCCAGGCCAG
>DATHCU010000256.1:0-10110 GCA_035319385.1 Thermodesulfovibrionales bacterium | reverse complement strand
TCCACCAATGCCTCATAATTATCGAGGGATATTCTTGACACCTTCCCTATCTTGACCCCCGCAATCTCAACATCCGACCCTTCTTTCAATCCGCCTATGTTCGAAAACCGGGCCTTGACGACATAGTCATTAGTACCCGTCAGACTGACATCCCCCAGTTTGACAGAAAGATAGGCCAGGCAGATCATGCCGGCGATAATAAAGAGACCTACTCCTGTTTCAACGTTGATCTTGTTCATCAATCATCCCTCCACTTTTTCGCTGTCATAAATGCGTCCCATGGTCTTTTCGACAAAATCCCGGATAACAGGATTCGGAGACGTTTGAAAATCCTCCGGGGGCAGAGATTCCTGAAGGACCCCCTGGTACATGAGGGTAACATAGTCCGCCAGTTTGAAGATCTTCGGCACGTCATGGCTGACGATCACCGCGGTATATCCCAGGGCTGACTGGGTCCTGAAAAAGACCCGGTACATATCATTGCTCTTTGCCACGTCCAGTCCGGTTGTAGGTTCATCGAAGAACACTATCTTGGGATTCAGCACCAGAGCTCTCGCAAGGCCCACCCTCTTCCGCATCCCGCCGCTCAACTGCGCGGGATATTTATCATTGCTTCCCTCGAGATCCATCATCTTCAGTTTTTCATCGACAATAACCCTGATCTCTTCTTCTTTCTTCTTTGTCCTTTCTCTCAGGGGAAGGGCGACATTCTCAAAGACAGTCATGGAGTCAAAGAGCGCGGCGTTCTGGAAGAGGACGCCGAAATTCGTTCTGATCTCCTTCAGGTCCTTCTTGCTTATCTGGTTTATGTCCTTGCCGTATACCAGAACCTTTCCGGAGTCGGGCTTCACAAGTCCGAGGATATGCTTTATGACCGAACTCTTACCCTGCCCGCTCTCTCCGACGATGACCGTTGTCTTCCCCTGATAAATGGAAAGATTTATCCCCTTTAGGACGTGCTGCGCCCCAAAGGTCTTGTGTACTTCTATCAATTGTATTATCGGTTCGCCGTTCATAGAAGCAGAGAAGTAATAAAATAATCAAAAACCAGGATCGCAACAGAAGAGAGCACAACGGCGCTCGTTGTTACCCTGCTGACCCCTTCTGCGCCGAAGCCGCCCTTTCTCTCCATATGGACAAAGTAACCTTTGGCAGAGCAGACCCATACGACAATAAGACCGAAACAAAGGGATTTAATGATACCCATGTAAACGTCATTAAATTCAACATCCTTGTACATGCTTGAAAAATAGGCGCCCTCGTTAAGTCCCATCAATCCGACACCGATGACATATCCGCCCAGAATGCCGATCACGTCAAAAATGGCAGTCAATAATGGCATCGATACAACTGTGGCCATAAATTTCGGAGCCAGGATGTATTTGTGGGGGTCAATAGCCATGCATTCAAGCGCGTCAATCTGTTCCGAATTCCTCATTATGCCGATCTCCGCGCAGATAGCCGAACCGGCCCTGCCTGTTACCATGAGGGCGGTCAGCACAGGTCCGAGCTCCCTGATAAGACTGAGTGCCACAGCCGAGCCGAGGAGCCCCTCGGACCCGAATTTGCGCAGGGTGTTATACCCCTGTAGGGCGAGAACCATGCCTGTGAAGGCGCCCGTGAAGAATACAACAAAAATTGACAGAGTGCCTATTACGTAAATCTGCTTCGTTATGTGAGAGACTTTATAATATGGCAACTTGAGGATATTGTAGACAACGCGAAGCAGAAAGATACCCATCCGTCCTGCCTGATTTACATAGTACAGGAAATGATCCCCCAGAGCCTCTGATAAACGCAGTAAAAACATAGATGTATTATATACGGAAATGGAATGATGTTCTACATTTTCTTTATTTCCCGGGAGTGACGACCATCTCATAAACATTGTCTTGCCGATTACTGAGAAGCCGCTCTTTCCCCGATCATCCGTTTTGTCTTTTCCATTTGCTTATGATAGAATTTTTTCATCTTGAAGGTGTGCGCATGATGAGATTGTGTAGGGCCCAGAAAGAGCCGCCGGATGTGTCAGGGCATATGATACTGATCTTCCTGACATTGCTGGCCTCTGTCTGCTCTGCTGCCTTTGCTGGAGAGGCAAAGTACTCGCAGACCGGGGACATAATGAAATCGGGAGAAATCAGGGGAACTCTTCAGTGTGATACAGGCGGTGCGATTGTGGACGCATGGGTGTACACGCCGGGCGATTCCTTTACCGCCGTGACCGACGGTTCCGGAAGTTTCATCATGCGGTTTGTGCCCGAAGGCAAGTATTCCCTCAAGATTTCCTGGGATACTGGTGACGGCCAGATAGCAGATGTGGTCGTGAAGCCGAAGATGACTACGGACCTCGGAGTCGTGAAAATAACCTGTCCGGTGCTTAACCCTTGTCTGGGGAAGATGGACGGGTTTCCGTGTGACGATGACGACATCTGCACCGTGAATGACGCCTGCAATAACGGCAACTGTACTGGCAAGCCTGTTGACTGCGATGACCGCGACCAGTGTACGGAGGACGAGTGCGCTCCGTTGGTCGGCTGCACTCATCAGCCCTCGATCGGGACCCCATGCGACGATGGCAATGCATGCACGATAAGCGACACCTGCGACAATGGTGTGTGCGCGGGCAAGACGGCGGACTGCAATGACTGGAACCATTGCACGAAGGATGAGTGCGACGTGAAAACTGGGTGTATCCATCAGCCTCTCGACGGGATAGTCTGCGACGACGGGAATGCGTGCACAGTCCAGGACGTTTGCACGAAGGGGGCCTGCACGGGCGTGCTGGTGCAATGTGACGACAAGAACCAGTGCACAGAAGACAGGTGTGATGAAGTCGCCGGATGCCTGCACCGCGTGCTTAACGGATCTCCGTGCAATGACGGAAGTGCATGCACTGCGAATGACACTTGCCTTAACGAGCTGTGTTCCGGTACCCCAATTGATTGCGACGACCATAACGCATGCACTAGGGACGGATGCGAACCGGCAGGCGGATGTGTCCATCTACCTCTGAACGGAACGGCTTGTGACGACAATAATTCATGCACGACAAAGGACTCCTGCGTCAGCGGCGTCTGCAAGGGACAGGAGCTTGCCTGCAACGATAACAATCCCTGCACCGTGGATACCTGCGATATCACAAAGGGGTGCATATTTTCGGCTGTCAGCGGCCTGCCCTGTGATGACGCTGACCTTTGTACTTTAAATGACGCCTGCTATCTCGGCGCCTGCATTGGACGCCCCATAGATTGCAACGATGGAGATGTATGCACTGAGGACGTCTGCCTGCCGGGCAAAGGGTGTGTCCATACGAGAAAGAGAGATCCGGGCTGCTCAAACTGAGTCCTCCAGCGGTTTCATTGTGTTTTTGATTCTGATGTTGTAATATTTTTCTATAAAGAGATGGACGCCAGAATTGTCGAGGAGATAAAGAAGAAAGCGGTGAACGACAGAATTCCCTGTCCTGTGGCTAGAAGGATTGCCGAAGAGTTGGCCGTTCCTTACAGAGAAATAGGCAAGACCGCCGATGAGCTAGGGGTAAAGATAACAGGCTGCGAGCTGGGTTGTTTCTAATGGGCTCTCTTCCATTCGAACTTGCTTTTGTCTTCTATTTTGCTGCCACGATAGTCAGCTTCACAGAGCTCTTCAAAGAATCAAAGGCGACTTCGAGAATCATGCTTCTTCTGACCGGGGCCGGATTCCTGATCCATACGGTAAGCATTATTTACCGGTATGTGGCCGCGGGGCACATACCCATTACGAACACTCATGAGGCGACGTCCTTCTTTGCCTGGTGCATAGTGCTAATCTTCTTCCTGCTTCAGCTGCGCTATGGGGTGAACCTGCTGTCGTCTTTTATTATGCCTTGTGTATTTGCACTTATGCTTCTCTCTTCGATACTCCCGAGTGACATAAAGCCTTTGAGTCCGATTCTCCAGAGCCACTGGCTGGGGGTGCACACGGTCTTTGCCTTCCTGAGCAATGCGGCCTTTGCACTGGCCTTCGGCATAGGTCTGATGTATCTTGTGCAGGAGCATTATGTGAAGTCCAAGCATCTTGGAGGGCTGTTCGAAAGACTTCCGAGCCTGCAGACCCTTGATGATATTAATTACAGGCTTATATCATGGGGATTCCCGCTGCTGACGCTGGCGATGATAACGGGGGCGTTGTGGGCGCAGAGCGCGCTGGGAAGCTACTGGAACTGGGATCCGCGAGAGACGATATCGCTCGTAACATGGCTGATCTATGCGATCATCCTCCACACGCGGCTTGTGGCCGGCTGGCGGGGCAAGCGGGCCGCCATATTGTCCATATTGGCCTTTATCATAATTCTTGCGGCCTTCTTCGGCATCAAAATGTTCCGGATAGGGTATCACGTTTTTAGATGAATGTTCTCGTCGTAGGTCTGAACCATAAGGTTGCCGACGTTGATGTCAGGGAGAAGCTGGCCTTTAACGGCCCCAAGCTGGAAGAGGGGTTGAAGAGGTTCAGAGATGTCCCCGAGGTCCTGGAGGCTGTCATCCTGTCCACATGTAACAGGGTGGAGCTTTATGCAAACGTCAAGGACACACACAAAGCATCCGAGAACATCAAATCATTCCTCTCCGAATTCCACGGGTTAAACAGAAGCTCTCTTGATTCGGGCCTCTATATTTATGAAGGCGTGGCCGGGGCAAGGCATATATTCAGGGTTGCGTCCAGTCTTGATTCTATGGTCGTGGGAGAGCCGCAGATTCTTGGCCAGCTCAAGGCTGCCTTCGAGCTTGCCCTTAACAAGAAGACCACCGGCATCCTCCTGAATAAACTCATGAAGAAAGCCATCTCCGTTGCCAAGAGGGTGAGGACAGAAACGCGGATAGCTGAAAATGCGGTCTCGATCAGTTTTGCGGCGGTAGAGCTTGCCAAGAAGATATTCACCGACCTGTCGAAACGGATATTCATGCTCCTCGGCGCCGGAGAAATGGCGGAACTCGCGGCAAAACACCTTATCAGCAGCGGCGTCAACGAAGTCCTCGTATCGAACAGGACTTACGACAGGGCTTGCGATCTTGCTCAGGAGTTCAACGGAAAGCCGGTCAAATTTGAGGAGTTCCTTAATGAAATGTTTCGGGCGGATATCGTTATTTGTTCAACGGGCGCCCCTTCCTATATAGTCTCAAAGTCCCAGATGCAGAAGGTAATGAAGGAGAGAAAACAGAGGCAGGTGTTTATCATCGACATCTCTGTGCCTAGAAACATAGACCCTGAGATAAACGACCTGGATAATGTCTATCTTTACAATGTGGATGACCTGCAGGGGGTAGTTGACGCCAATGTCTTCGAGAGGAAGAAGGAGGCGGAGAAGGCGGAGGGGATTATCGACGAAGAGCTCGAGACCTTCCTCAAGTGGCAGACCACCCTTGATTCTGTGCCGACGATAGTCTCCCTGAGGGAGAAGGCGGAGGAGATAAAGAAAGAGGAGCTTGAGAAGCTGTTTCACAAGATGCCGGGGCTGGGGGAGAAAGAGGCAGAGGCGATTAAGTATATGGCAACGGCCCTTATGAATAAGCTGATCCATCCCCCGACCGCAGCATTGAAGGAAGACTCGGAGGACAAGGACATCCTGGTGGCTACCATCAGAAAACTATACGGAATCGACGGAAAGAAGGAATGAAAAAGAAGAAGATAACTATTGGAACGCGGGGGAGCAAACTTGCTCTCTGGCAGGCGGAGTTTGTCCGCTCGGAATTAGAGAGGATTCATCCTGGAATAGAGATAGAGTTGAACAAGATAAAGACGACGGGCGACATGATCCTGGACGTCCCATTGGCTCAGGTGGGAGGGAAGGGGCTTTTCGTCAAAGAGATAGAGGAGGCCCTGCTGCAGAACAGGGCGGATATAGCGGTGCACAGCATGAAAGATGTGCCGACCGAATTCCCTGAAGGACTGCACCTGGCGGTAATCTGTGAGCGGGAAGATCCAAGGGACGCGTTGATTTCGTCCATCGACGACGCGGGCTTCAGAATAAAGGATTTTCAATCCATCCCGACTGGAGCGAGGATAGGCACGAGCAGTTTGAGAAGGGCTTCTCAACTCCTTAGTATCAGACCGGACCTGAGGATCGAACAACTGCGGGGCAACCTTGATACAAGGTTGAGAAAGCTCGACGAAGGACTATTCGACGCTATTATTCTTGCTGCTGCCGGAGTCAAGCGGCTTGGCCTTGCCAGGAGGATAACGCATGTGCTGCCCTTCGAGATAAGCCTCTCCGCGATCGGGCAAGGGGCGGTCGGCATAGAATGCAGAATTGACGATGAATTCATTAACGAAGCCATCGCACCGTTGAATCACAGGGACACCGCTATATGCGTGAGGACCGAAAGGGCATTCCTGAGAAGACTCGAAGGCGGATGTCAGGTGCCCATCGCGGCTCATGCGATCGTTGGAATGAAAGGTGCCGAAGGAGATCAGCCCGCTGTCATACTCCAAGGGCTTGTTGGAAGCGTATCCGGCGACAGGATTGTGAAGGGTCAGATGGAGGGCAGGCCTGAAGATTCCGAAAAGATCGGAATCGCCCTGGCAGAAGACCTGCTGAGCCGTGGCGCGAAAGAAATCCTCGACGAGGTCTACGCCGGATAGGAAGATATTGACGGGCTAAGACCGTTCAAGTATGTGCCGCAGCACCTCTCCGAGATTACTAAAAAGCCTGCAGCCGTTTGCCCGGTCTCTGTTCCAGGGATAACTGAGTCCCGATGCCAGGATACTTTTTTCAGATGCTTTCTCCAGAACAGAGGGCGAATCATCAATTACGATGCGGCAGTCTTTGTCGAAGAGCACCGTCTTATCGAAGGACAGATATATCTCGTCAAAAACCAGGTCATGCTTAAGGAGCCATCTCTTTGTCTGCGCATAACTCTCGGTCGTCCGGTGGCTTGCGATGACAATGTGAAAATCACTCTCCTTCAGCCCCGAAAGAAAGGACCGGGCTTCCGCATAGGGCTTATGCAGATCGTCATCCTGATTCAGGTGAATACTGTGGATGAGACCCATGAATTCTTCTTCGGAACAGTAACGCATCCAGAAGTCCCAGTGAATCCAATGCTCGGGAGGGGGGAAGGAAGGATTGATCCGTTTCAGCCCGTCATATAGCACGTCACAGAAATGCCACAGGGTGTTGTCTATGTCTACGACCGCTTTCTTAACCATTGATTACCGCCTGAAGTGTTCTTCTTAGGATATCACAACCCGAATCTTTAGGGGTTCGTGGGGAAATTGCGTCAACTCGGATATAATATAACCCGAGTGCCATGTATAACATAATAAGCTTCTCCGGAATATTCGCACTTATGTTTATTGCCTGGCTGATGTCCTCGGACAGGAGGGTCGTCAATTGGCGGGTGATAATCTTCGGCACAGCTCTCCAGTTGCTGTTCGCTGTATTCATCTTCGTCGTGCCGGCCGGTTCTCGAATCTTCCTTATCGTCAATGACGCGGTAGTCAGGACCCTTGACAGCGCTACCGCAGGGACCCGGTTTCTGTTTGGCAGGCTCGCTCTTCCTCCCGGGGCTGTAAGTGCGTCGGGAGAGGAGTCTCTCGGTTTCTTCCTGGCGTTTCAGGCCCTGCCCACCATTATATTCTTCGCCAGCCTGATGGCGGCGCTGTATTATATGGGTGTGATGCCCAGGCTGATAAAATTCTTCTCCAGAATATTCACGAACCTTATGAGAATAAGCGGGGCGGAGTCTCTTAGTGTTTCCAGCAATATCTTCGTCGGAGTTGAGGCGAATATGACCGTGCTTCCATACCTGAGTTCCATGACAAAATCGGAGTTCTGCACCATCCTTGCCGCGGGCATGTCGACGACCGCCTCCAGCGTGCTCGCATTGTACGTGCTTCTCCTCCAAAAACAGTTCCCCGCGATCGCGGGACATCTTGTATCAGCATCTTTCCTCTCGGCCGTGGCGGCCATAGTCATGTCGAAGATAATCATGCCGGAGACAGGAAAGCCGGATACGCTCGGCATCGAAGTGAAGCCCCATTATGAAAAAGAGTCGTCACTGATGGAGGCCGTCATAAACGGTGCGAACGAAGGAGCGAAGATGGTGATCGGAATCATGGCATTGCTCCTCGCGTTTCTCGGCCTCGTTGCCTTGACCGATCTGATATTATCCGGCATAGGGCTCAGGATAAATGACGTGACCGGATTGCACGTGGACTGGTCTTTGAAGGGTATGCTCGGATATCTCTTCTATCCTCTGACACTTATAATCGGGGTCCCGCCTTCCGATGCGGCGGAGATAGCAAAGCTGATCGGTGAGCGGGCTGTGCTGACGGAGGTTAAGTCATACCAGGACCTCTCTTCCCTCCTCGCCTCCGGCGCGCTCAAGGACCCCAGGTCGGCTGTGATAGCCGCATATGCACTCTGCGGATTTGCGCATGTCGCATCGCTCGCGATATTCGTCGGCGGCACGGCAGCCCTTGTCCCTCAAAGGACCAGAGACCTGTCTGCCGTCGGTCTCAGGGCTCTCGTTGCAGCGACTCTGGCCTGTCTCATGACCGCTGCAGTTGCGGGGACATTCTTCACGGAGGGTTCCATACTGCTGGGGAAATAGACATCTATTTGAACATTATGCACAGAATGCGATCTGACTTGCGGGCAGGGCAGGAATACTTCGGTCTGATGGTGCAGAATAAATTAATCAGGGGAGGATGAGTATGAAGAAGAGCCGTTTCATATTGCTGTTCTGTACAGTCTTATTATTGTCGTCTGTGGCCGTAGTCGACGCTGGGGCGAAAAAGCTTACGGTGTTGTTTGACCAGGGGCATGGACAGAAGTTTGTCATCGATAAAGACGGCGACCTCCAGCTTTCCGGGCTGTCGGGATTGCTTAAGGGAAAAGGGTATGATGTGAAAGTGAGCGCCGGGGAACTTAATGATGCGGCGTTGAAGGCCGCCGGTGTCCTCGTTATCTCCGGGGCTTTTCAGCCTCTGAAGCCTGAAGAAACCGATGCGGTCGTCCGCTTTCTCGAGAGAGGCGGCAAACTCTGTATAATGCTCCACATCCCCCAGCCGGTGTTGGGACTGATGGGCAGACTCAAGGTCTACGCGTCAAACGGCGTGATTCAGGAACAAGAAAATACAATAAACAACGAGCCCAGGGAATTCTTTGTGACAGACCTTGGGAAACACGAAATCACAAAGGGAGTGAAGAAGATCGGGGTCCACGGAGCATGGGCACTCATGACTGAAAGCAACACAGCGGAGATAATAGCCAGGACAGGACCAAAGGCGTGGATCGACCTGAACGGAGACGGGAAGTTTAATACAACCGATGCCCGGCAGTCATTCGGGGTGGTCATCGCAGGCACTCTCGGCAAGGGAAGATATCTTATCTTCGGGGACGATGCGATATTTCAGAACAAGTTCCTGGACCGGGAGAACATGCTTCTCGGGAAAAATCTGGCGAACTGGATGAAGTAGCCCCGCCGGGTATCCCGGCGCGATTTCAGTAATTCTATAACTGAAAAGAGTCTCTTACGACGCCGTTTATGTCTATTACTTTTCCCGTTATCTTTTTCCCATCGACGGTCACGAGGACAAAGTGATAGAAGCCGCCACTGTCGTCTGTTGTGTAGAGCCTGGCCCCGCCTCCGCCGGTAATTATGTGTTCGACGCCGTCCACCATCTTCTTTGAATAGAGATGTTCGTGGCCGACAAAGACTACGTTAACCCCGTTCTTTGCAAAGAGGGCCTCCAGGCGGTCCCGTTTGTCAGGATATTTGTCAAGACTCCCTCCGTAGTGATGCCCCTTCCCCTTAACGGGATAGAGGGGATGATGGACAAAGACAAACTTATGCTCCTCGCGAGATGCGGAGAGCAGTTTTTCGAGCCATGTATACTGCTCATCCGCTATCTGTTCTTCCTGGCCCGGAACGTTTGAATCTAAGACAACGAACAGGGACTTTCCCGCCACAAAAGAATAGTAGAGTTCATTACCCGGAAGGTCCACCTCTTCTTTATAGAGTTCTTCGCTCCCGGTGTCGCCGACGTCGTGATTGCCGACGGTGAGAAAGTAAGGCACTGTCACGGCCCCGGACATCTTCCGGAAATTCTCCCACGAACTCTTCT
>DATHCU010000255.1:0-2292 GCA_035319385.1 Thermodesulfovibrionales bacterium | reverse complement strand
AACGCCATCCTCCTGCAGGACCCAATAAAGAGGAGGGAGGAATTGAACAGACTGGATGAATCGGTTAAAGTCATCTCGGACCATATGGGCGTTCTTGATAAGACTATCAGCACTGACAAGGGAAAAGAACTGCTCAGGCATATGGTGGGTGCAAGAGATGCGTATCTGGCAGCCAGAGAACCTCTGTTGAGGGCCATCAAGGAAGGCAGACAGAGCGAGGCGAGCAATCTGCTGTTTACAGCTGTAAGGCAGACACAGACAGCCTATTTGGACAGTGTTCAGAAGGTCATTGATTATCAGGGGTCCCTTGTCGAAGAGCACGGAAAAGACGCTGAAAGAGACGTAAAGAACGTCACAATCGTGCTGATTGCCATTTCTCTGGCAGTGATACTGATTGGTGCCGGGATCGGCCTCTGGACTATACGGAGCATCACCAAGCCGCTCAACGAGGTGGTCGAAATAGCAGGCAGGGTGGCTGAAGGCGACCTCACTGTAAGCCTGGAGGCAAACGGCACCAATGAGATCGGGCAGCTCAGTACAGCGATGCAGAACATGGTTACAAGACTGAAGGGCATTGTCGGCAACCTGAAGGTATCCTCAGACAGTATGGCTTCCGCGAGCCATCAACTCTCTGCAAGCTCTGAGCAGATGTCGAGGGGTGTTACCGAACAGGCGGGCAGGGCTTCCCAGATCGCAACAGCTTCCAACGAGATGTCTCAGACCATTGTTGACGTGGCGAAGAACTCATCAAGTATAGCGACATCTTCCGCGGAGACGGTCGGGACTGCGGCTGAAGGCGAAGGCATTGTGAAGAAATCCGTTGAGGAAGTGAAGGCAATCGCAAATACGGTCAGAGAATCTGCGCAACTCATGGAGTCTCTTGGACAGCGTTCCAAGCAGATAGGCGATATCGTTAACGTCATAAAGGATATTGCTGACCAGACAAACCTGCTTGCCCTTAATGCGGCTATCGAGGCAGCCAGGGCGGGTGAACAGGGCAGGGGGTTTGCTGTTGTCGCGGATGAGGTGAGAAAGCTCGCTGAGAGGACCGCCAAGGCAACGGCCGAGATAGGCGGAATGATAGGCGGCATACAGGAAGAGATGTCCAGGGCGGTATTGTCCATGGAGGAAGGTACCAAAAGGGTGGAGGTCGGTGTGGATTTCTCGAACCAGGCGGGCGAGGCCCTGAACAAGATAGTCGGGAGCATCACGAATCTTCAGTCGATGGTCCAGCAGATCGCCACCGCCACTGAAGAGATGTCGACCGCGTCCGAACAGATCACCAACGACATAGACACGATTGCCAATGTCTCCAGGGAGACGTCTGTCAGCTCAAATCAGGTATCGCAATCGTCATCGGACTTATCGAGGCTTGCTTTGGACCTGAAGGCAGTTGTAGATCAGTTCAAGGTTTAGGCAACAGATACACTAACACGGTGGGTGGGGTGCATTCCCCGCCCTTCAGTACGCGAACCGGATTTGTGACTCCCGGATGTCCGGGGCAATCTCTTTCCCAAGGCCAGAATCGGCAACTTTACGCCCCTGAATCAAGGATTTCCCTCACAGTATTCAGAAAAACCTGCGGTGGGAACGGCTTATTGATAAAGAAGGATTCTTCACGCAAGAATCCTTTCTCGCGCATGACGTCCTCGGTGTAACCGCTGATGAAGATGGTCTTGATATCGGGCTGTATCTTCTTTATGGCATCGCGGACTTCTCTGCCGTTCTTGTGCGGCATTATCACGTCAAGGATCAGCAGCTTAATTCTATTCATGTCTTCAGAGCTGATGAATTTGGCAATGGCATCGTCACCATCGCTCGCCTCGATGATGGTATACCCCTGATCCTTCAGCAATTCTCTCATAACTGCGCGCAGTTCTTCGTTGTCTTCAGAAACAAGGATGATCTCATTCCTTTTTGTCACTTCCGGCTGCGTATTATCCGCGATGTTTCTGTAAGGCTGTTTAACAGACGCGTCCGCCTGATCTGCACGAGGAGAGGGGACCAACCCGCCAGAGTCGGCCTGTGGTGAAGGCTTGAGTTCGTTCTCGCTATCCTTTGATTGCACACAACGCTCCTATCAAAGGTTACACTTTTGTCTCACGGTTAACAATCGGGGTTTCCCCTATCCGCGGGCATCAAATGCCTGACGCCGGAAGAGATGTGATACAGGGCAGTTCTACAAAGCGGTCAACCCCTCACGCAAGGCGTACTTGGTGAGTTCTGCAACGGTGTGGACGTTCAGCTTGTCCATGATCTGCTTGCGGTAAGTCTCGACTGTCTTTACGCTCA
>DATHCU010000254.1:0-6605 GCA_035319385.1 Thermodesulfovibrionales bacterium | reverse complement strand
AACTATTTGATAGCCACCACCGGGATAGACCTGGGACTCCTTGCCTCTGAAATAGAGAAGCTTTCTTTCATCGGCAAGAAGAGGATCGATGTCGATGACATAGCGGACCTCCTGGCAGGAGGCAGACTCTATAATGTATTTGACCTCATAACCGCGCTCAGGTCAAAGGATGCCGATAAGGTCTTCAGAATCTATAAGACACTAAAAGAGACAGCGGACGATTATTCACTCATCGGGGCGCTGAACTGGCAGTACGGCCGTGAGCTGCATGCGGGTCTGAGCCCCGCGGAAAACAACTCTTTCCTTCAGGTCTTTGAGCTCCTGAATTCAGTTGACATAGATATCAAGAGCTCCGGGAGAAACTTCCCCATCGAATATCTTCTGATTAGGCTTCTCCGGTTGCGGGAAGGTCGGACTGCGGCTTAAGGGCGTTTACTTTCTTAGTGAGCCTCGATACGTTTCTCGCAGCGGTATTCTTGTGCATAACGCCTTTTGAAGCTGCTTTCCCGATAGCCTTGACAGCCTGATGAAGAGCATTCTGCGCTTCTTCCCTGCTGTTGGCAGTAAGAGCGGTTTCAACCTTCTTCACCACGGTTTTCACCGAGCTTTTCACTGATTTATTGCTGAGATTTCCTTTTTCAGCCTGTCGCGCTCTCTTCATGGCAGACAGATTTTTCTTTGGTCTTGCTTTTGCTGGCAATTTGAGACCTCCTTATTGAAGACGTAAGTATAAATATTAACACAAAATATGGTTATAAATGCAATATCTATTTGGAATCCGGTTTGTAAGCCTTCAGGCGCGGGCTCAATCCCCTACCTGAAAAGGGAAGGATTTCAAATGCCGGGAACTCAAGGTCTACAGGGTACGGCTTTCCGATTCGTCTTAAGCCTCATCGAGATTGTCTTTGATTTTGCTTCTGAAATCGAGCAATCTCCTCTACAGCGTCCCATACATTCTAAATATCAGCCTCGATACTCAGCATCCAGAAAAGAGACGGGGTTTCCAGTATGAGACCACGCATCTTTTCCGAAACCCAATGGGAGTCTTCTCCCAGATTGTAGAAATATGTGTCGATTCCAAAGAACCCGTCAAGCAGGTGGGTGATCACGTGGAGCATCTTTGTCTTGTACCCCTGGGGTAATTCGGACAGATCATGCAGGGTGTTTACCCCTTCTCTCTGCAACTCTGCCGTCAGGTTGTCCACGATCTGGCGGTTTCTCGATATGGCCTCGTTTAGTCTCTCCTGAAACCCCCTGTCGGTGGCGGGAAGTGATTTGTCTTCAACCACGGTTATCGTCGAATACCTTACCAGCTGATACCGTTCGAAGAATTGCAGCACTGTCTGTCTGCAGTGGGCGAAGTCCTGACCTTTGACCAGAATCTCGTGCGCATAGTGTGACTTCCTGAGGTCGTCCTGCCTTGATAGTATGTCTTGATAAGGCATTCAACATACTATCAATATCTCTCCTTTTTTTCAATGGGAATGAGACACGTGAAAGCGGGAAACGTTTGTGTTAAGATGTATCACATGAAAAAATACAGACCGATATCGCTGAAGCGGATCAAGACTTATTCCATCAACAAGAGGGAGAGCAAGGTATCCCTCTCATCAGTGGCTTCACCTTTTGTTAAAGGAGAGTCCTTGGGAAACTTCTTGGGTAATCTCCCGGACATACTTGCTGCCGGAGACTTCAAGGCCGTTGTCAAGGCCGTTGCCGGGGCAAGGAAAAACAAGAGGCCTGTGATATTAGGGATGGGCGCCCATCCGATCAAGGTCGGATTGTCTCCTGTAATTGTCGACCTAATGGAGAAGGGGATTGTAACAGCCATTGCCGCAAACGGGGCAAGCATTGTCCACGACTTCGAACTCGCCTTCGCGGGCCAGACCTCTGAAGATGTAGGCAAGGAACTTTGTACCGGAAGCTTTGGTATGGCTTCGGAAACAGGGACCTACCTGAACAGGGCGATAAGAGCAGGCGTTAAGAAGAGATACGGCATAGGAAAAGCGGTTGGGGAGATGATCCGAGGCAGCCGGTTCCCTTTCAGGGACAAGAGCATTTTTGCTAACGCGTGCCGTCTGGATATCCCTGCAACCGTGCATGTGGCCATCGGCACTGATATAATCCATATGCATCCTGAAGCAAGTGGTTCCGCAATAGGAGAAGGTAGTTTCACGGACTTCAGACTATTGATATCCGTTGTCTCCGATCTGGAGGGCGGTGTATACATCAACCTGGGCTCAGCAGTAATTCTGCCGGAGGTTTTTTTGAAGGCGTTGACAGTGGCGAGAAATCTCGGCAACAGAGTCGGAGACATCACTACGGTCAATATGGATTTTATACAACACTACAGGCCCCGGATGAATGTCCTGCAGCGGCCCACCATCGGCAAGGGCGCTTCCTATGCCCTTACCGGGCACCACGAAATCATGTTCCCCCTCCTGGCTGCAGCGATTATCGAACAGCTGGGATAATTCCATATCGCGCAGTTATAGGAACATTATGTGAATTTTGCGGGTTATTCGGTTTCCCGAAGAATTGAGTTGAATTGTCCGTCTATTTAAAGCTTTTTCTGCATGTATACAACATCAAATGCCTTGCCTCTCTTATTACCGATTCCCTCAAAACGACCACATTCTGCGAAGCCGTTTTCTTTGTGGAAACTAATACTGCCTGTGTTCAGTGAGGATATGCTCGCCAGTATGGAGGTAATTCCTTTTTCTTTTGCCTGCTCAATAAGGGAATGAAGCATCCTCTTCCCTATGCCTCTTCCTGTATATCCGGGTTTTATGAAATATGTGATTTCAGCAGTTTGAGAAAAGGTCGGGAATGGACTGTAGGCCCTTAACATGCCAAAGCCCAGTATATTGCCGCCTTCATCCTTGACGGAAACGGCGGGATAGCCTTCGGACATTTCCAGGATACTGTCGAAAAATTGATAAGGCATCTTGTGCTCAGGGTATGCCGCAAAACTGTTTTCAACATAGTGGTTGAAAATATCTATAACCCCTTCCCGATCATCTTTTGAAAGTGGCGTTATTCTAACATCCATTTCTTCCGTGCCCACTATCCGCTCCCCTCTAATTATTGGCTGTCTGATTCATTCAGAACAATTATATCATGAGTAAAGGGGGTGCCCACCTGAGGGATGAAGAGAACGGTCCCGGATTAGTACCGGAAGAAGTTCGTCAAGGATCCCAGCATTGCGACCGGGGGATCATTGTGAGATAATTTTCTTAAATAGAACGATAGACGTGTATGCATAAACGGTCCGGGGAATCGCGGTTTTTATACAGTATTTGATGACATTATCCTGCTGACATGATTAAGGAGGCGTTGCTATGAAGGTCACCAGAAGACAGTTCCTCAGGGTTTCACTCGGGGCCATCGGCGCGGCTGTGGCAACAGAGGCGGTCTGTTTTGGAGCGGATACCAGTGGTATACGGAAGAAGGCGGAGAAAGTCCCTATCAAAACAGGGAAACTGGTACCCGGACTCTGTCCATTTTGTTCAGTGGGCTGCGCGCAGCTCGTGATGACGGGCGACGATGGCAAGATTCTGAACATCGAGGGTAATCCCGATTCCCCGATAAATGAAGGGACTTTGTGCCCTAAAGGGGCTGCCACCTATCAGTTTGTCATGAACGACCTCCGGTGGACAAAGGTCAAGTATCGTGCCCCCGGGAGTGACCACTGGGAAGACAAACCCCTGGATTGGGCTATGGACCGCATTACCAAACTCGTTAAGGAAACACGCGATAAGAACTTCAACGAATTCCAGGACATACCGGATGAAAAAGGAGGCGTGACAAGAAAACGCGTGATGAACACTTATGCGCTTGCCTCTCTTGGCGGGGCAACGATCGATAATGAATGGAACTACGCCCAGCAGAAACTGATGCACGCGCTGGGTGTTGTCTATGTGGAAAATCAGGCCCGCATATGACATTCGTCCACTGTCCCCGGTCTGGGGGTCAGTTTCGGCCGCGGAGGCTCAACTACTTTCCCGAGGGATCTTGTCAACTCCGACGCTGTTATGATTATGGGATCAAATATGGCCGAGTGCCATCCGGTGGCATTTCGCTGGCCGCTCAGGGCCAAAACAGAACATGGAGCGGTCCTGATGCACGTTGATCCCCGCTTTACACGGACTTCTGCCCTGAGTGATATACACGTCCAGATCCGCGCAGGCACGGACATCCTATTCCTCGGAGCGCTTATTACCTATATGATCAACAGCGAACACTGGAACACCGATCCCTTCTTCAAGGAATATGTTGTCAACTATACGAATGCGGCTACGCTGGTGAACGCTGATTACAAGGACGCGGAAGATCTAAACGGCGTGTTTTCCGGGCTTTCGGCTGACGGAAAATACTATGACCATGGAACCTGGTCTTACCAGCGGCATCCTGCGGCAGAACCGTCCGTTACCGAGGCAAAGACTTTTACGGATCTGCTGCTGCAGAGAATTCCGGGCAGGCCTAAGACAGATAAGACTCTTCAGGATCAGCAGACGGTATTTCAGATTGTGAAGAAACACTATTCCCGCTACACACCTGAAATGGTGGAGCGCGTCTGCGGCTGTTCTAAAGAGATGTTCAAGAAAGTTGCTGAGACTCTTCTGAATAACTCCGGGCGGGATAAGACTTCCAATATTACATATGCTGTTGGCTGGACACAGCACACGGTCGGCGTTCAGATAATACGCACCGCTGCGATGCTGCAGGCCCTGCTCGGGAACATCGGCAGACCGGGCGGAGGGGTCCTGGCATTGCGGGGGCATTCGACTATCCAGGGTTCGACCGATATCGCTACACTTTACCATTCTCTTCCCGGATACCTGAACATGCCGGATGCCCGTCTGAATCATGACACCCTCAAGGATTTCATACTGACTGAAGCTGTGCCCCTGTCAACGAGCTACTGGGGCAATTACCCGAAATTCGCCGTATCATATTTTAAGGCGCAGTATGGTGACGCGGCCACCAAAGAGAACGACTACGGATACAACTATCACCCCAAGATCACAGGCGATCATTCTCATCTCCCGATGTTCGTGGACATGGCAGCAGGCAAGATCAAGGGCTTCTTATGCATGGGTCAGAATCCCGCTGTTGGCGGCCTGAATGCCCGCTTCGAACGGAAGGCCCTTGCCAAACTGGACTGGATGCTGGTCCGGGACTTCTTCGAGACCGAGACAGCAGCCTTCTGGAGAAACTCGCCCGAAATCAAGTCAGGTGAGCTGAAGGCTGCCGACATCAAAACCGAAGTTTTCTTCCTGCCCTCTGCGTCTGTCCCTGAGATGGAGGGCTCATTCACAAACACGCAGAGACTGCTGCAATACCATGAAAAGGCCGCCGACCCACCGGACGACGCGCGCAGTAACCTCTGGTTCACGTACCATTTCGGCAAGAAGCTGAAAGAACTTTATAAGGATTCTACAAATGACCGTGACTGGGCTATAAAGAACTTACTCTGGGACTACGAGCCAGAGGCCTCCGAAGTGGCTGCCTGGCGCATCAAGGATGAGCCTTCAGCCTACAAAGTGTTGAAAGAGATCAACGGATATGTGTGGAACGGCAAGGAGCCGCTGCCCACATTTACCCTTCTGAAAGAGGACGGCTCAACAGCCTGTGGCGCGTGGATCTATACAGGTGTTTTGACGGCGGACGGCAAGAATAATGCCGCAAGGCGCAAGGGCGACAACTGGATCTCTCCCAACTGGGGGTTTGCCTGGCCGGCAAACCGGCATATCATGTACAATCGAGCGTCTGCCGACCCAGCCGGCAAACCATGGTCCGAGAAGAAGAAGTTTGTCTATTGGGACCCGAATACTGGACAGTGGGTTTCTCCTTTCGGAGACGGTATCGACTTTCTGCCCACAAAAGCGCCTGATTCCCGTGGAAAGGATAACGGCATCTCCTTCGACTGGCTGGGTGGAGATGATCCATTTATAATGCGTCCTGATGGAAAGGCATGGCTCTTTGCTCCTTTTGGCCTTGTGGACGGCCCCCTGCCTACCCATTATGAGCCTTACGAATCGCCGGTGCACAATGCGGCATATAGGCAGCAGGCCAATCCTGTGGCAAAAGTGTGGAACGTGGAAGGCAACCCCTACCACAAGATTGCCGACCCGTCTTATCCCATAGTTGTTTCAACATATCGTGTAACAGAGCATTACCTCAGCGGATCGATGAGCCGCTGGATGCCATGGCTGGCTGAATTGATGCCGGAACTCTTCTGTGAAATATCACCCGAACTTGCGGCTGAAAAGGGGATCAAGAACAGTGGGTATGTAACAATCTCGACTGCCCGTGGAGAAATCGAGGCGCGTGCGCTGGTCACAGGACGGATGAGGCCGTTCACTATCGACGGCAGGGCAATACACGAAATCGGGCTGCCGTGGCACTGGGGGTGGCAGGCTGTTGCGAGGGGCGATGTCGTAAACAATCTGAGTTCGCTGGTGGCGGACCCGAATGTGACGATCCATGAGGGGAAGGTGTTTACGTGTAATATTCGTGCGGGAAGAAGAGGAGGTGCGGCATAACATGGGCAAGGGAATGTTTGTGGATACTTCCATATGCATAGGCTGCAAGGCGTGCCA
>DATHCU010000253.1:0-5382 GCA_035319385.1 Thermodesulfovibrionales bacterium | reverse complement strand
AGGGGGAAGAATTACAACAGTTGATGAAGAGGAGGTGCTGGGCAAAGCGCGGCAATGGTCTGAAAAAATAAGGGGCCGGCACAAAGAGTAAGAAATCCTGTCTTAGATCTCTCTACTGCCCTCCAAGGCCTTGCTCAATGTTACCTCATCGGCAAACTCGATGTCTCCGCCCATGGGTAGTCCGTAGGCACTACGTGTCACCCGGACATCAAAGGCCTTCACCATTTCCCTGACATACTGCGCAGTCATTTCGCCGCGCGTATTGGGATTCGTAGCGAGGATAATCTCCTTTACCGAGTCGTTCCTCACCCTCTCGATAAGTTCCTTTATCTTAAGCTTGTCAGGCGTCATGCCGTCTATAGGAGAAAGGGAGCCGAGAAGAACGTGATACAGACCGTTGAACCCCTTTGATCTCTCTATCACAAGAATATTGCTTGGTTCTTCCACAACACACAATTTGCTGCTATCCCTTGAAGTGTTCGAGCAAATGCTGCAGACATCGCTGTCGGAGATATTAAAACATACAGTGCAGAACCTTGCCTTTTCCTTCACCTCATTGATCGCCTGAGCAAGGCCCCTGGCGTCATGCTCAGGCATAGCAAGTATGAAAAAAGCCAGCCTCTGTGCCGATTTCCTGCCTATCCCCGGCAGTTTCGTAAGTTCGGTGATAAGGTTTTCAATAATTCCCTGTTCCATGCTATTTCTTTGCACCCGGGGGGTAATTCTCAAGGATCTTCGCAATGGTCCTGTCAATTTCTTCAGCGCTGGCATCAGGATTCACGACACCGGAAGCTACGCCCCGCCAGATCAGCTCCTTCTTCGCGGAATCCACAAAATCTATAATTATAGTGCCAATCTCATACTCGTAAGTATCTGTCCCCCGCCTGTACTCGATGTTGTCACGGCCGTATGCGTCAAGAGGTGCAAACCTGCGCCCCGAAAAAGGCCCAGCATGGTAATAATCACGGTCTCTGTAAGCATACCCCCATTCCTGCACATCGACCTTCCTTTCCTTTCCGCCGTGCAATGCAATCAACACATCTGGATTGTGCGACGTCATGATCAACCCCTTAGCCTGCAACTGCCTGTTGACAGAGGATTTGATATGTTTTAAGGTCAGCTCATTCTCCCGCGTTTTCTGAGGGACAGACATCCAGTCATAAGTCTTGATTGACGCGAAATTTACATCCCGGTCAAAGTCATAATTGACATCAAGGGTGGAACATCCGCCGGCAATAGCAACAAACAGAATGTAAAACAGAAACCGTTTCATATCATCCCTCCTTAATAAACAATAAAACTAAGAGACGGTAATTTTCAAGACACCACATTTCAATGAATCGATCTATTCTTGCTTTTTCACAAAATGGAGCGAGGCCTACGCTGCATAAGGCTGGTAACGCCCGATGATTAGTCCCGTTTAATGTATTGCCTGGCAAGTCCGAGCATGCCTTCGGCAGTATCCATAACCCCTTGATGAGTATGCACTATCATACCTTTTCTTACGATAACAGTGTAGGGGACTCTGGGATCACCCAGAAGCCGATGCAGGGCAAAATCAGGGTCCGCCAGAATGGGATACCGAACGGCCTGGGCCTTCCTATAGGATGCGATTTCGGCGGAAGTATTCCCGATAGCAATACTTATTACTTTTATTTTCCCCCTTACTTCTGGATTGTTTTCGATCAGCGAATATATATCGTTAAGTATGGGAACATTTCTGGGGCAGATCGTGCAGTATGTGTTGAACATCTCTACGATGATAACGGAACCCCGGATGTTCTTGAGCGAAAAGTTTTTTCTCCCGGATACCCCGAGGTATGATTGGTCGTCTTTAGGTAACGAATTGGCAAACGAAAACCCAGGGAAATGCCGGGGTTCACCGCCCTTCACCGCAGCAGCAGCCTCTCCCATAATAAAAAGGAGCATGAAGACGAATCCATAAGCAAAGAGAAGCCCGGCGTGCCGAGCGGAAGAACTCAATAGAAAGGTTGGTCTTCTACTTGCCAAGTTTCTGGACTTCCTTGATCAAGACCTCAAGGCCTGGTCTTGAATTGATATCATGCACATCGATGTAACGGATCTTGCCCTTCTTGTCGATAACAAACAATGCCCGCTCCGCAACCCCTGAGGAGCGCAGGACACCATATTTCCTGGCTACCGCTCCATGCGGCCAGAAATCCGAAAGAACTGGAAACCAGAGTCCTCCCATTTCCTGGGTCCAGGCATAGAGAGTCGGAATATTGTCCACGCTTATGCCCAGAACAACGGCATTGTGCTCTTCGAAGAGACTTTTTGCAATATTGTATCCGGGCCATTGATCAGAGCAGACAGGCGTCCATGCGGCAGGCACAAACGATAGGACAACATTGCTCTTGCCCCGGAACTCTCTGAGGGATACCGTCCCGCCGGATACGGCAGGCAGTGTAAAGTCAGGGGCTGTCATCCCGATCTTAAGTTTTGTCTTGCTTTCAACAGCCTGGAGTCTGCCGGGATTGTAGATCTTCCCTCTGAATTGTTCGGATGCTCCGTGACAGGTCGAAGCTACCAGAAAAAATGCAGCGACAGAGGCTGCCAGAACAGACGCTGTACGTGTCATTTCTTGCACCTCCTACTTCGGAATTGTTTCGCCAAGGATCAGAGCCAGAAATTGATTCGGGTCCTGTATGCTTCCAACTTTGGAATAGATTATCAGGTTCGAACCGTTGCTGCCCTTCTTCAAGACAAAGAAGTACGGTGTCCTCACTTCACCTACAGCCTTGTGTACTGCAAAGGACTCATCGGATATCAGAGGGAACCGGATATCGTATTGCTTCCTGAAGATGCCGACTTCGAACGGACTATTCCCGGCGCCGATGCCAATGATTTTCACCTTCTCCCTCAAGTCTCCTCTCTTGCTTATTATGTCGAAGAGGTCATTGACTACAGGGGCTTCTCTTTGACAATAAGGACAGTACATGCTGAAGATTTCGATAATCAGGAGATCCGCCCCTATATCCGACAGTTTGAATGTATCTGCCTTCCCCAAGCCGAGATAATCCCTGTTCAATGGATCTTCAGGTACGGTCAATGTAATATCAGGAAAACGATCACCTTTGGCGGGCGTGGCTGTACCTGCCAGGACAACCTGAGAAAGGAAAGTAAAGCAGAGTACTGTGGCAAATAAACACAATATCTTTGAATTTTTCATCTCCACCAGCCTCCCGATGAGTACATTCCAACTTTAACTTTATTGTCTTTCAGAGCAGAGGGAATGTCAAGGAAATATTAATAATTCCCCGATTTGATATTCTTTCTCTTGTGAGGTATCCTATTAGTCAAAAATACGCTCTGGAGGGTAATTTTATGGCAAAGAAAGTAAGCAAAAAATACGTTTACTTTTTTGGTGGTGGAAAGGCTGACGGCAGAGGAGACATGAAAGACCTTCTTGGAGGGAAGGGTGCCGGACTAGCCGAGATGACGAACTTGAAGATACCTGTGCCTGCGGGTTTTACCATAACCACAGACGCGTGTAACGAATATTTTAAGGCAGGGAAGAAGTATCCGGCGGGATTGTGGGAGCAAGTGCTGGAAAACCTTAAGAAAGTGGAAAAGGCTATGGGCATGAAGTTAGGAGATACCGCTAATCCCCTTCTCGTCTCGGTGCGTTCAGGAGCCAAGTTTTCCATGCCGGGAATGATGGACACAGTACTCAATCTGGGACTCAATAGCACAACTATTGAGGCGCTGATCAGGAAGACGGGCAACGACCGTTTTGTTTATGATGCATACAGAAGGCTCATTACCATGTTCGGAAGCATCGTTATGGGAATGGACAGGCAGAAGTTTGAGCGGGCCCTCGACGAGATGAAGGAAGGGAAGGGCGTCAAACTTGATACAGACCTTGACACGAGTGATCTGAAAAAACTGGTCGAGGAATACAAGATAATCTATAGGAAGTCCACCGGAGAGGACTTCCCCACTGATCCGCTTGATCAACTAAAGAAGGCGATCAACGCGGTCTTCGGTTCATGGTTCGGGGACAGGGCCGTCAAATACAGAAAGCTGAATGATATACCGGATAATCTTGGTACGGCCTGTAACATTCAATCCATGGTCTTCGGGAATCTGGGCGACAACTCCGGCACGGGAGTAGGCTTTACCAGAGATCCGTCCACAGGACAAAGAAAGTTCTTTGCAGAGTGCCTTATTAACGCACAGGGCGAAGACGTTGTGGCCGGCATCAGGACCCCACTGAGGATTGAGGAGTTGAAGAAGCGTCTGCCCAAGGCTTATAAAGAACTCGACGGCATTTACAAGAAGCTTGAAAAGCATTACAGTGACATGCTTGATATTGAATTTACGGTTCAGGAAGGCAAGCTCTTCATGCTCCAGACCAGGGTCGGGAAGAGAACTGCGGCATCGGCCCTGAAGATAGCCATCGATATGGTAAAAGAAAAGCTGATTGACAAGAAGACCGCGGTCTTGAGGATTGATCCACAGCAGTTGGACCAGCTGCTCCATCCAATGATCGACCCCAAGGCTCAGATCAAGGTGATTGCCAAGGGTCTTCCTGCTTCTCCGGGCGCCGCTGTCGGCAAGGTTGTGTTTACTGCGGAGGACGCCGAAAAGGCGGCTGACAGAGGTGAAAAGGTGGTATTGGTACGGACTGAGACGTCACCTGAGGACATCGGCGGTATGAATGCCGCACAGGGAATTCTTACAGCCCGCGGTGGAATGACATCACACGCTGCTGTCGTCGCGAGAGGCATGGGGAAATGCTGCGTGGCCGGCTGTGGGGCGATCAATATCAGCGAAGTTCAGAAGTACTTCACAGTCGGAGATATCGTTATAAAAGAAGGTGATTTTATAACGCTTAACGGAACGACCGGCGAGGTGATGCCCGGACAGGCGCCGCTCGTGACACCGGAATTGACCGGCGATTTCGGAACATTCATGAAGTGGGTGGATGAATTCAGAAAGATCGGGGTGCGTACAAACGCCGATACGCCTCATGATTCGGAGGTCGCAAGAAGATTTGGGGCCGAGGGAATCGGACTCTGCAGGACGGAACATATGTTTTTTGCCCCCGAGAGGATAAGCGCGGTAAGAGAGATGATCCTGGCGGATGATACCGACGGCAGAAAGAAAGCCCTTGCGAAGATCCTGCCTTTCCAGAAGAGCGATTTTATCGAAATATTTAAGGTAATGAAAGGATTACCTGTCACTATAAGACTTCTCGATCCGCCCCTTCATGAATTTCTGCCCCACACAGATGACGAATTGAGAGAGTTGTCCGCATCGATGGAGGTTCCCGTTGACAAATTGAGGGCCAGAAACAAGGCCCTTTTCGAGTTCAATCCCATGCTTGGACACAGGGGTTGCAGGCTTGGAGTAACGTAT
>DATHCU010000252.1:0-4028 GCA_035319385.1 Thermodesulfovibrionales bacterium | reverse complement strand
TCGAGTTGCTCGGTGGGCTGTGACTGCGACCGGTTTCTCGAACTCTGGAATCTGGTGTTCATGCAGTTCAACAGGGACGAATCCGGCCAACTTACTCCTTTGCCCAAGCCAAGTATCGACACGGGCATGGGCCTTGAACGAATCAGCGCGGTCCTTCAGGGAAGGCCGACCAATTTCGATACCGACCTCTTTCAGCCGATAATAGCCGGAATCTCCTCATTGTCCGGTGTGGCATACGGTTCATCCATCGAGAAGACCGCCTCAATCAGGGTTATTGCCGACCACATCCGTGCCGCGGTTTTCATGCTCTCTGAAGGCTGCGTCCCGTCAAATGAAGGCAGGGGGTACGTTCTGAGGCGGATAATACGCAGGGCATCGAGACATGCCAAACTCCTCAATATCCATGAACCATGCCTCTATAAGCTGACTGAGTCAGTCATCGCAGTTATGGGCTCCGTATATTCAGAGATCGTGTCCGAGAAAAACAGAACAGAGAAACTCCTTAAGATTGAGGAGGAGAATTTTCATCGCACAGTAGAAGCTGCCATGAATGTATTCGATGATATCGTGGCAAAGACAAGGAAGGAAGGTCTCCGGGTGATTCCCGGCGAAGATGTTGCCAGGCTTCAGCAGACACACGGACTGCCCCTGGATTTTGCAAAGGACATCGCGATGGATGCGGGTCTTCAGATAGATGAAGGGGCGTTTCATAAGGAGATGGAGTCTCACCGTGAAAAGTCAAAGGGAGCAGGTGCGGCGGCTGCATCTTCAGTAGTCCGTGCTGTCGATACATATTCTGATATCGGAAAATCGGAATTCGTTGGATATGATACTCTCACGGCAAACTCAATCGTTCAGTATCTTTACAGAGACAACAGACTTGTGGACACACTCACAGAGGGTGACGAAGGAGAGATAATCCTCGACAAGACTCCTTTCTACGGTGAGTCCGGCGGGCAGGAGGGTGACACCGGAGTTATTACGTCTCACGGGGCTCTCATAACAGTGCTCGATACCAAGAAACCGTCCGCAGGAGTGCATGTGCACAGAGTCAAGGTTACAAAAGGAAGTATGACCAGAGGCGAACATGTAACCTGCAGCGTTGATAAATCCATGAGAATGGCTGTTATGCGCAACCATACTGCAACCCACCTCCTCCACAAGGCCTTGCGCATGGTGCTCGGCGATCATGTGAAACAGTCGGGCTCCGTTGTCGACCACGAGAGACTGAGGTTTGATTTCACTCATTTCTCTGCCATGCAGGATGAGCAAATAAAGAAAGTGGAAGACATAATAAATGAAAAGATCCTTGAGGACGTTCATGTCACGACTGATGTCATGAGAATTGAAGAGGCGATGAAGACAGGGGCCATGGCACTCTTTGACGAGAAATATGGAGAGACTGTCAGGGTTGTGACCACGGGAGACTTCAGCAAGGAACTCTGCGGTGGCACTCACAGCGCCTCCACGGGAGAACTGGGCTTGTGCGTGATCGTATCCGAAGGCAGCGTGGCCTCCGGAATAAGAAGAATTGAGGCATTGACCGGAAGAACTGCCTTTGAATACATGAGGCGAAAACAGGAAGAGCTCACCGAGATAAAGGAGATATTGAAGACGGAAACGCCTGCCGAAAAAATAGAGAAGCTTCTTGCGGATCTGAAATCACAGGAAAAGGAAATCCAGAGGCTGAAGACCGGATCTTCCAAGGACTCAATAACCCAAGCCCTTAACGAAGCCCATGATCTGGCGGGGGTAAAGGTCGTAAGGATTCGACAGGACGGGCTGAACCAGAACGAACTCCGCCTTCTCGCAGACAATGTACGCGACCGTCTGAATTCGGGCATTATCCTTCTATATTCGATTACGGGTGGTCAGGCCTCTGTTGTCTGTGTGGTCACAAAGGACCTGACAACCAGATTCCACGCCGGGGATATCATGAGCAATATCGCTAAACTGTCAGGCGGCAGAGGTGGCGGAAAACCGGACATGGCCCAGGGGGGGACAAAGGAGATAGAGAAGCTCAATGTTGTTCTCGGGTCAATCGACGACATTATCAGAGACAAGTCGCAGGTCAATCGATAAGCAGCCACTATCTGTTTCAAAAAATCATCGAAATATATTAAAATACGGCAATATTTCGGCGGATTAGACAGCACGTTTGTTTGATCTCCCGATCTTGCAGTTACTATAAAGAGGAGATCTTTCATGGACTTCAAGGAATTAAAGAGCTTAAAGATAGGGGACCTAACCGCAAAACTTCCGATCATCCAGGGGGGAATGGGGATTGGAATTTCCTTGCACAGACTGGCTTCTGCAGTGGCTAATGAAGGCGGCATCGGGATCATCGCAACTGCCGGCATAGGCATGAACGAACCGGACTTCTACACGAATTATCTCGAAGCCAATATGAGGGCGTTGAGAAATGAGATCAGAAAGGCAAGGGAGCTGTCCAAAGGGATACTCGGCGTCAACATTATGGTCGCTTTGACAAACTTTGCCGATCTCGTTAAGACAGCGATCGAGGAGAAGATAGACATTATCTTTTCCGGGGCGGGACTTCCCCTGACCCTGCCTCAATTTATTACCGAGGGGATAAAGACGAAGATAGTTCCCATAGTATCTTCCGGCAGGGCTGCGACAATTATAGCCAAGAAATGGACCGAAAAGTATAACTATGTTCCTGATGCCATTGTGGTGGAAGGTCCTAAGGCAGGCGGACATCTCGGATTCAAGGAAGAGATGCTTTCCGATCCGGAGCACTCGCTTGAGAAGCTGATTCCTGAGGTAGTTGAAGCTGTGAAACCGTTCGAGAAACAGTACGGCAAACCTATCCCCGTGATCGCCGGGGGCGGCATCTATACTGGGGCGGATATTCTCAAATTTCTTCGCCTTGGAGCTTCCGGCGTGCAGATGGCGACGCGCTTTGTCACGACACACGAATGCGATGCCTCGGACAAGTTCAAACATACCTATGTCGATTCAAAGAAAGAGGATATGGTTATTATCAAAAGCCCCGTAGGTCTGCCCGGAAGAGCGATTAAGAACACTTTCATCGAGGAAGTGAGCGAAGGCAAGAAGAAACCCTTCAAGTGCCCTTATCACTGTCTGAAGACCTGTGATTATAAGAACAGCCCCTATTGCATTACCCTTGCACTGATCAATGCCAAGAAAGGCAATCTGGATCATGGCTTTGCGTTTGCGGGGGAAAATGCTTACAGGGCTCAGGAGATTGTTTCGGTTAAGGAACTGATCAGGACCATAATAGAAGAATACAAGTCGGCTGTTGAATTAGACCCGTCTTGATATGTTGATTCAGCTATTCGCTGGAAGATTGTCTTTAGCGTAAAGAGAAATCTATTTCGCGATATTCTGCTTTAGATTCTCTGCCATTTCTTTCACTGCCTCTTCAGACAGTGCACTCAGCCCTTTTGCAAGGTTGATGAAGGTCCGGTTCTCAAGTCTGACCTCTTTAGATACAGAACCTCTGTAAAGGGCGATCCCATCCGGCGAGTACAGCTCATAATCAAACGTTAGTTCGCCGTATGACCCGGCTGTCCTGTCGTCCCTATCAAATCTCTTCAGATCAACTTCCAGGGTATAAAATCCTTCAGGAACAACACTGGATGCCCTCACCTCCTTGAACATACCGGTGCTTGAGAGATAGTTCCTTGCCAGAGTCCTGAACATATCCTGCGGTGAGGCTTCCCATTTGGAGTACTTGGAAATCTCCAGTTCATAAGGAGAACTCCGGTACGCGATAAAGGACTGGGAGAGATACCTCGGAGAGTTGACCAAAACTGCTATCGACTTATCCGGAAATACTGCCGGATTGCCCTTCTCTGATGCACTACTTACGTAAAGGCTGTATATCCTGGTTTCAGGCATAGTGCAAGCGGACATAAGGAGCACTGATATGATAAAGGCCGAGATTATCCTCATCTCATTCCCCCCTTTTTTCTTTATAGATAATACTCCAGGGTTTGTTCTTTATTTCCTGTAGCAGGTCCTGCAATTCCTCGGTTGTACGT
>DATHCU010000251.1:0-4649 GCA_035319385.1 Thermodesulfovibrionales bacterium | reverse complement strand
ACAAACTGAACGGTATCCACCCAGTCGTCCTGAGCGAGCCACGCCTGTGTGTACGTGTACATGTGGCTGTTGGCCTGGTCCTGCAGATACTGCGGCACCACGCCGAGGAGTCCGCATATACGCCGGACGAGGTTCAGCATATAAGCCATATCTATCCCAAAGGGACAGTACATGCTACAACGCCGGCATATGTTGCACTCCGCATAGGCTATGCGTGCGTACATCTTTACCGATTCAGCATCCACTTTCCCTTTCTTTCTGATCATGTCCCAGAGGGTCTGCCTGATCTTTGCGACCGGCGCATAACTCGGGTCCCTGCGATACGAGAGAAAATAGTGGCATGCCTCGGAACAGAGCCCGCAGTGGATGCAGGTCTCCACAAAGGTCTTCAGCCTTACATCAGCCTCTTTTTCGAGTACCCACTTTATGACCCTTTCGATCTTATCGGGAGTGAGTTTCTTTGCGTTCTCCTCAATGCCGGGGTCGGCAACAGGCCTTCTCTGAACTCTGATCATCCGTTATTCCTATTGATCGGTCTTATCATTTAATAATCCCTTGAATGGCGCACGGCCCCGAAATCCGAACCCGTATAGGCCCTGGTCAGCCAGAAGAAGAGCATATGGCTCAATCTGGTAAACGGTATCGCTATCAGCATCAACTCGCCTAAGACGATATGGGCGGTGACCATAAGTTTATAGTCGAAAAACACTTGATGAAACGCCAGAAAACCTGATATAAATGGCGCAGCGGCTATTGCGAGGATGCCGAAGTCCGACGCGAACGTGACAAACCTCACCTCAGGCGCTACAATCCTGCGGACCATAAATATGATCGAGCCGGCGATCACCGTCAGGGTCATTATATCAGCCGCCACCTCGGGAAGCGACCATAACCTGATCCGCCAGGAATAATACCAAAGCTCGTTATGAGCGAGAAGCGCGATAGGAGTGATGAGGAGGCAGGCATGAAAAAGAAAGGCCACGGAAGTAAACCACGGATGTTTTCTCATGTTGGTGCTTCCGAAAGGAATGAGCCAGTGCAGGATCGAACGCAGACTGTATTTCAGGCTCATATAGGTGCTAACGGATTTCACCTTTCTCGCCTTAGATAGAAGAGAGAACAACCTATAGACACTTCCCCCTATGAAAAGGGCAAAGGATATCAAGACCATCGGGCCTTTCAAGAAGTTATATAGTCCTATGCTTGTTAGAAAATCGTACATTTTTTCTCAAATAACCAGAGATCAAATTGAGACATCCGAATCATCCACGCCTTCCAATTACTCACAATAACCAAACGCCAGATTACAGGTTCCAAATAAGATACAATCAGCAAGCTCCACTACTTCCATTGGTTTCAGCTCCTGACTTGATTGTTGTCATTTGCTGTTTGGTTATTATCTGATTACTGTAATTTGGTACTTGGTTATTATATTTCATTTACCGGCACAACCCTTCTGCAATATTTACCATCTTCGATGCACCTTATGAGTATCTTCGCGCCGTCCGGACTGAAGACAGGCTCCCAGAGTTCATCAAACCAATGCCTGCCGATTCTGCCGTCGACAACAACGCTGTATTTGCCATTGAGTTCCGACTTGGCTGCTATCGATCCGCTGTCCGGACTGAAGACAGGGTCCCAGATCATGTCGAAATCCGTGCCCCATGTCTTTCCGTCAACGGCAATCGTGTACCTGTTATTATCTTTCACTATCGCTGCAATCCTCTTGCTGTCCGGGCTGAAAACAGGTGACGACACGTTATCGCCGAACGTCACCGGCCAGGGAGAGCCGTCGACCATGATTGTCCATCTGCCGTATTCGGGAGCTACAACAGCTGCTATCCTCCCGCCGTCAGGGCTGTATCTCTGGCCCCAGACCTGAGGGAAGTATCTGTCCCAGACAGGTTTTCCGTTCAGGGCCAATGTCCAGCCACGGCCGGTCTTTACAGGAGCCAGGACGTCTCCTGATTGACGATTGAAAATAGGTTCCCACACACAAAGAAAAGTATCCGCCCAAACGTTCCCATCCACAGCTATGCTGAACTCCATGGGATTCAGCTTGACTCCCGCAGCGGTCCTGCTTCCATCCGGACTGAAGGCTATCCCCCAGATGCTCAGGAAATTATTGCCCCAGGCGTTGCCGTCCACCGCAACTGTCAGTATCCGTTCCGCATAACCGGCTATATCAAGGGATGCCATCGTCCTGGTCTTGACGCGGGATGCGGTCCTCGTGCCGTCGGAACTGACAACCACATCCCGTGCTTCAAAGAACCGGTTCTGCCAGGAATTGCCGTTCAACGAAATTCCGAACTCATTATCCTTTTTTACATTTACTGCAATACTCTTTCCGTCAGGATTGAAAGTCAGATTCCAGACAAAATCATATGTCTCTTCCCATGGGTTGCGGTCTACAACGATAGTCCACTCGTAGTTCTGCAGGACGGCGCACACGAGGCGGCCGTCCGGAGAGAATTTGAGCGGCCAGACCCGTTCGTAGGTTTCCTCCCATGTCTTGCCGTTCACACACGGGGTGATTTGCTTGTTACCTATCTCAACAACCGCTGCCACTTTTTCGCCGTCGCTGCTCGCGGCAATTTCATGCACAACCGGGAATCTCTTCCGCCAGTCTGCAACATCGGCAAGGCATTTCTCCTCTGTCCACCAATCCCAGCTTTCGGTCTCAACCATCAATCAATCCTTGTTTTCTGTATTCAAGTCTTTTCATCCCTGTCTTTCCCAGAAGGTGACTACTTAACGCCCTCCCCCCCGCCAGGGGGAGAGGGCACAGGTGAGGTAATACTATCTACATATTAGACACCATATCTATGATTCCTGCATACTAAACAACGGCCCGCTAATACGGGTGAGTTCCGAAGATCACCTCTTTGTTGAATTTCGCCCCAATCTTCTTGCTTATGTCTTCAACATCTATCGGGCACTTTGCAGTCTGCACGGCCTTCATCATACATGTACCCAGGTGAATTGCATCAAAGTCCCTGTCGTAAAGCTTTCCCATATCAGCCATCAATGCGACCTTCGGCATCAGCACACCGGGGCATCCGCCGCAGTCATCCATGGCAACGACCTCGACCTCATAGTCCTTCCAACGTTCATACTCGCCGGCCTTTTCCGCAATGCCCTTGAAACACTTCAAGCAACCCGCCACGCAACTGACGCCCTTAATGTTCTTGCACGCCAAGATCGCTATTCTCTTCTTTTCCATGGCCCGCCATTCCTCCTTTGGGATTCTGTCATACTTGAATTACAGCAACAATCAGTATTAGCGCATATCTTCCGTAAAATCGTGTTTGCCGCATATTCTACCACAGAAAGGCACTCGATAGATTGGTCACTTTGCATCCTTAATGTCCTTCTTGCAGCGTTCCTTCTTGCCCTTTTCCGGCCCGATAACCATGCCCGGGTTGAGTTTACCCTGCAAAAAAGTCTTCATTATCTCGTCGGAGTTTCCGGCAACCCACGGTATGATATTCACTCCGTTATTCTTAAGGATGCCTTGCAGATGACTCGGCAGACCGCCGCAGATCAGAGTGTCTACCTTCATCTCCTTCAGTTTGGATATCCTCTCGATGTCGCTCCAGCCTTCACAAAATATCTCTTTCCGATCGGTGACTCTCTGTCCGGCTACATCGCATAGAACGAGAGTGGGAGCACAGTCAAAGCGTGGGGAGATTCTGTTCTCGAATACCGGCATTGCTACTCTCACGAAGTTATTCCCATCCGTCATTCACCCTCTTCGCAGTGGGGTGTTTCGCAGGGCATGTCACTTCCACAGCAAGTCTGGTTCTTTCCGCATCTTGGTCGGAAAGCCGGGACAGAGCCGCTGTTCTTCAGGATGAAACCGCTTCCGCCCGAAATTATCCTGCGCACACTTCCATTGCAGGCGCGGCACAATTGGATTGGCATGTCGGACATGGACTGACTGACTTCGAATCGTATTCCGCAATCTTTGCAAAGATACTCATAAATCGGCATCAATTTCTCCTGACTTCCCGAGAAACATTTTAAGGGAAGTTGTTAGCGAAGCGAACAGCTCAAACCGAAAGGGGGGATCCCTGTTCGCTTCGCTAACCCGCGATGAGTCCGGACAAGACCCTTGTCGTGTCCCACAACATTTAAAAGCAAGAAACATACCAGTATAGCCGTACAGAATTTTCTAATAGATTCCAAAGGTTAGCAGATGGTAACACGGGCGGCAGATTGCATTTCTGCAATTGCGTTGCACAATTGCTTGCAAGACTACAATCAATCCTGACGCAGGATAGTGAATAATGTGGGACTAGATGTTTATCCCGAGTCTCTTCATCTTTCTCCACAGCGTGCTGCTGTCAATACCCAGTTCGCGGGCCGTTGCAACTCGCACATTATTGTTCTTTCTAAGGGCCTCCCGGATGATCGAGGCTTCGGACTCCTTGAAATGGTCGCGAAGCGGAATGGACTCGGGAAGCGGGCACTGACCCGCTGCAGATTCCCTGAATTCTTTCGGCAGATGTTCAGTCCCTAGCGTTCTCCCCCTGCACAGGACAAAGGCATGTTCGAGCAGATTCTCCAACTCCCGCACATTCCCCGGGAAGTCATAGTTCATAAAGAGCTTTATGACACCATCCGAAACCCCTGATATGTCCTTTCCG
>DATHCU010000250.1:0-4124 GCA_035319385.1 Thermodesulfovibrionales bacterium | reverse complement strand
TATTCTGCATGATGCAAAGAGCAGGGCGGATGCTGTATCAGCACTTGTTGCCGATTCCAATAAGAATCCGGACACCCGGGAAATCCCGAAAGTCTTTGGAATAAAGCCGCACTGATATCGTAGCGGTCCTGCCTGATTGAGAATTTTGTGAATGGGCCTTATCGCCGGTTCACGGAGATCCGATGATAGAAGATGCGACGATTTGGCGGAGCCTTGGAAAGCAAACTCGATAAGAATTTGAGGTAAGGGACATGAAGGTAGAGATAATCGATAATGACGGCAGAAAGATTATTGGGATATCGGGAGATATAGACATGTATTCGTCTCCTGCGCTGAGGGATGAACTCATGGGTCTCATCAGGAAGAAAGCTCAGGCATTGTGCATCGACCTGAGATCAGTTACCTATATAGACAGTTCCGGCATAGCCACTTTTGTCGAGGGCCTCAAGTGCATGAAGGCATATGGCGGGAGACTGCAGTTTTGCGAAGTGCCGGAAGGAATTCTTGAAATATTCAGGTTTTCGAAGCTCGACAGGGTATTTGAGCTTTACGGTACTATAGACGATGCCATCAATAGCTGAAAACTTCTTTGGATTTGTAGGAAGGAAGGCCCGGCCATTCCTTAGAGATGTGCATGATGCTTCGAAGATAATAAACGATATCTTCTACTGGTCGTTCGTTTCCCCCTTTAAAGGCACCCCCATAAGATTGCCGGCAACCATAAATGAAATGGTGAAGGCAGGATACAACTCGGTCCCCATCATCTCCGTCATCTCCTTCTTTATCGGGATAATACTTGCCTTTCAGGCAGCGTACCAGCTTAAGAGAGTCGGGGCGCTCATTTACGTCGCAAATCTGGTCGGCGTCTCTCTCACCAGAGAGCTTGGCCCGATCATGACGGCTATTATTGTGTCCGGCAGAAGTGGTTCTGCATATGCAGCAGAGATTGGCTCGATGAAGGCAGCGGAAGAAGTCGACGCATTGATCAGCATGGGGATAAATCCTGTGCGGTTCATAGTTGCGCCAAAGCTCCTGGCCCTTATGGTCATGGTCCCGGCGCTTACAGTATTTTCCGACCTCATAGGCATTTTGGGAGGGTTTTCGCTGTCTGTAATAATTCTCGAAATTCATCCTTACAACTATTTTCAACAGACCATAAATGCCCTGCTCGTAAAGGACGTGTTCACAGGCCTTTTGAAAGCGTGGGCATTCGGGATAGTCATCACCGCTGTCGGGGCGTATCAGGGTTTCAAGGTCACGGGAGGCGCGGAAGAGGTTGGCAGAAGGACGACGTCCGCGGTTGTTGCATCGATATTTCTCGTCATAGTTTTTGATCTGTTCTTTACAGCGCTGTTTTATTATTTCACCTGAAAATCATGAATAACGGCAGCCTATGGAAAACGCGATAGAAGTCAAAAACCTTGTTACGCATTACGGAGATCGTGAGATCCTGAAGAATATCTCTTTCTCTGTGCCCAAGGGAATGACCACCGTTGTCCTGGGCGGAAGCGGTTGCGGAAAGAGCACGCTGCTGAAACATCTCATAGGACTCCTCAGCCCGACAAGTGGTCAGATTCTCATCGGCGGGAAGGACATAACTCAGATGAACGAACCGGAGATGAATGAAGTCAGAAAGAAGATGGGCATCCTTTTTCAGGGCGCGGCGCTGTTGAATTCGATGAGCATTCTGGACAATGTTGCGCTGCCGATGCGGGAGCATACGAAGCTGAACGAGTCCACGATGGAGATTATGGTCCGTATGAAGCTTGATCTTGTCGGGCTCTCCGGCTTCGACAGTTTCTTTCCTTCTCAGCTTTCGGGGGGAATGAAGAAAAGGGCGGGGCTGGCAAGGGCGCTGGCTCTGGACCCTGAGTTGCTTTTTTTTGATGAACCATCCGCAGGACTTGATCCGGTGACTGCTGCGGGACTCGATGAACTGATATTAAAGCTAAACAAGGTCTTCAGGATGACGATCGTTGTTGTGACACACGAGCTTCCGAGTGTCTTCACAATTGCGGATTATGTTATCATGCTTGATAAAGGTGATGTGCTATTCTGTGGAACCCTTGAGGAACTGAGGAAAGCGGATCATCCCAGAATAAAGATGTTTCTTGAAAGGAAGCCCGAGGAAGAGACGTATTCTCCCGAAGATTATTTCAGGGTGATAGCAGGGGAATAAAGTTGTTTTGAAGTGCCGGTCCGTGTCAGGTTTCAGCTGTGTGTTGAGAGCTCCGGCGGCTCAGTGGGAACCGGAAGGAATTCTGTTTTCAAGGTGGTGCAATTTTGAAAGAAGAGGTAAAGGCAGGCGTAATCATAGTCTCGGCGATCGGTATTCTTACGGCATTTATCGTACTGATCGGAGGCGGACAGTTCTTTCAGAAATATGACAAGTACTATGTGAGGGTGATGAATGCGGCAGGGCTCGAGACCGGCGCCCAGGTGAGGCTCGGAGGAGTAAGAATTGGGAGGATAATTGATATCAGGCCGCCGGTCAAAGCTGCGGAACCTGTGACGATCGAAATCGGCATAAACAAGGGCACCGTCCTCTATGAGGGGACGAAGGCGCTAATCACACAGGTAGGTTTCGTTGGGGATATCTACCTTCTGCTTTCTGTGAACAATACGACAGACAAGATCATAAAGGTCGGCGAAGATATACCGTCTCAGGAAAACATACAGATGGATGTGCTCATGGCAAAGGTTAATACCTTGTCGACGTCTGTCGAGAAGCTGATTACCGATGTGGACAGACTGTTTAACGACAAGAATCTGAAGGGCATCGAGTCATTGATAGGGAATACGAACAGCGCCATTGTATCGAGTTCTGCCAACATCTCGAAAATAGCGACGAGCCTGAAGGTATCGACTGACAAACTGGAGAGGGTTCTGACCGAAGTGGAGGACCTGCTGAAGGGCAACAAGGGAGAGGTGTCGCAGTTGCTGAAAAGAGCCAGGGAAGATATCGAGAGGGCGGGTGAAATGATCAGGAGCATTGAATCTACCGCCAAATCTGTTGACAAGACCTCAAGGTCTGTTGACAGGGCGGTTGACAGCCAGTCCAGAAATCTGGATCATCTCATTAATTCCATGACACGTACAACCGAGGAATTGCAGGACCTGCTACAGGAAATAAAGAACAAACCCTGGAGTATTATCTATAAAGAAAAAAAGGGGGAATGAGATGAGGATAATCTCGGCCTTTATAATATCGGTGCTCCTTATGTGCGCTTGCACTATGCCTGAAACCAAGATATACAGCCTTTACGTCAGTAGTGCATCAGAGAAGGGCAATCCCGCAGTGCCTGCGGATAAGTCAATCGCGGTTCTGGTCAGCTCTCCGAGATATCTCTCCCAGTCCTTCATTGCATACCGGAGTTCTCCTTATGAACTCGAGATTTCCAAGTACTCCAAATGGGAAGCCTCACCGCAGGAGATGTTCAGGACTCTGGCAAGGAACTATCTCTCAAGCACCGGCATGTTCAGGGAGGTAAGGGCGTCCAGTGTTGTTCCTGAAGGGTTCTATACCCTGGAAGTTGCTCTGAAGAGATTTGATAGGGACGACAGGACAGCCGGGTCATACGGCGAACTAACGTTTGATTACGAGCTGTACTCGCCGGATGGGATCGAGCTTTACAGAGGTTCTGTATCTAAAGAGGTCAGACTTGAGAACCGGACCTTCATCAACCTTGCAAAAGGGATGAGTGCACTGTCTGAAGAGGCAGTGAAAGAAATGGCAGAGAATCTAAAGCAGAATCTCAGGAAATAGATTTCTCTTTACGCTAAAGCCAATCTTCCAGGTAATAGTTGAATTAAGATATCAAGACGGGCCTAATGTAACAGCCGATTTGTATTCTTCTATTATGGTGTTGATCAGTTCCTTAACCGAAACAATCTCCTGAGCCCTGTAAGCATTTTCCCCCGCAAACGCAAAACCATGATCCAGATTGCCTTTCTTGGCATTGATCAGGGCAAGGGTAATGCAATAGGGACTGTTCTTGTAATCACAGGTCTTCAGACAGTGATAAGGGCACTTGAAGGGTTTCTTCTTGCCTTCGCTCACTTCCTCGATGAAAGTGTTCTTAATCGCTCTTCCGGGCAGACCTACGGGGCTTTTGATAATAACC
>DATHCU010000249.1:0-4465 GCA_035319385.1 Thermodesulfovibrionales bacterium | reverse complement strand
GGGGTATAGATCCGGAAAAAGAGGGGAAGACAACGGACATATCAAGGTTCATGAAGGAAGGCAGATTTGAAGACCTCGGGCTGAAGGCGGGAACTCCGGGCATAATCATCGGGAAGGAACTGGCTGCGAGTATCGGCGCCTTCAAGGGCGATACGATAACTATAATGTCACCCTTTGGGAAGATAGGTCCCCTTGGAATGCTGCCGAAGGTCAGACAGTTCAAGGTCGTCGGCATCTTCGAGGTCGGAATGTTCGAATATGATTCAAATCTAGTTCTGACGGAGATCGGTGCGGCCCAGGATTTCTTCGATATGAAGGACAGCGTGACCGGGATTCAGCTTAAGCTCGATGACATCTACAAGGCTTCCGCAGTGAGGGAGACGATCAATCAGCAGTTGGAGTTCCCATTGTACGCAAAGGACTGGATGCAGATGCACAGGAATCTCTTCTCAGCCCTCAAACTTGAGAAGTTCGCGATGTTTATCATCCTGATCCTGATTATCCTGGTAGCATCATTCAATATCGTGAGCACCCTGATCATGAATGTGATCGAGAAGAAACGCGAGATTGCGATCCTGAAGACGATGGGTGCCACCGACCGGGGCATCCTGACAATTTTTATGCTGCAGGGACTTCTCATAGGTCTTTTCGGGACTATCATAGGGGTTTCGGGCGGATACTTTTTGTGCTACATCCTCAACACTTACGAGATTATAAAACTTCCCGCGGATGTTTATTACCTCAGCCATCTGCCGGTGAAGACCCAATTCAGCGACTTCGTGGCCGTATCTGTCTCTGCCGTAGTCATCAGTTTTTTTGCTACTGTTTATCCTGCATGGCAGGCTGCAAAGACGGACCCGGTGGAGCCGCTCAGGTATGAGTAAGAGATTCGAAACGGCATCTCTTGAGGAGGTAATTGGTCATGTTCGGACTTATTAGAAGGCTGATCGGTCTCGCGATTATCATAGGACTTATCTTCATCGCCCTGTCGTTATGGAAGGGTGGAACGCCTTTCAGGTGGCTGGGACAGGAGTCTGAAAAGGCGGGGGTCGTAATCAAGAAGAAAAGCGAAGAAATGGGAGAAAAGGCTGACGAGATCAAGAAGAAGACGGACAGTGTGCAGGGCACGACAAAGAAGGTTGCCGAAGGAATAAGAAAGGCCGGCGACAAGGTGCGGGATGTGACTGGACTAAAGGATGACAAATAGAAATACAGCGACGGCATTTTGAGCATGCAGATAGAAACAAGAGAGATAAAGAAGATATTCAGGACCGATGCCGGGGAGATACAGGTGCTGAAAGGCATCAATATTTCGATAGCGGAGGGCGAGGTGGTGGGTATTGTCGGGGCCTCAGGGGTGGGCAAGAGCACACTCCTGCACATCCTCGGTATCCTGGACAGCCCCTCATCCGGCAAGGTCTTGTATAATGGTACGGATGTCTTCTCCCTCGACCGAAATTCCCTGGCATCCTTCAGGAACAAGACGGTCGGATTTGTTTTCCAGTTTCATCATCTGATGCCTGAATTTACCGCTCTCGAGAATGTGATGATGCCGGGTCTTATCAAACTGAGCCATCAGGCTAAAGGGACCAGCTACGATGACATCCGCAGTAAGGCTGAAGGCATTTTGACCCAACTCGGACTGAGAGAAAGAGTGGGACACCGACCCGGGGAACTATCGGGCGGCGAACAGCAGAGAGTCGCTGTGGCGAGGGCTCTGCTGCTTGACCCAAGGGTGGTTCTTGCTGACGAGCCCACAGGAAATCTTGACACGGAGACAGGCGAGGAGCTCTTCAGGATCTTTCTCGACCTGAACAGGGAGAAGGGCATCACTTTTATCGTTGTGACGCATAATGAGTCACTCTCCGGCAGGTGCGGCCGGGTCTTGCGGATGCGGGACGGCTATCTGGAGTGATTTGATGCGTGGCACGGCAATTCTAGAAAGGTATGAAGAAGCGATAGCCTTTAACAAATTCAAGAAATGTCCTTACAGTCATAGTCGGCGGCTGCTTGTCGAGACCGACAAGATAAAATTTCCTGTGAAGTTTTCTCCCCCGCATCTTTAAAACCTTTATCGTTCCCTCCTTTATCGCTTTGAAGACAGACAACTTGGAAACGAATGAAATGCCCAGACCTGATTGAACCATTTGCACCAGCAGATCGGGGTCTCCCAGGGTCATCAGTACATTTATATTTTCGATACCGATTTCCGAGGCTCCCAGAAAATCATCGATGAATTCTCTTGTTCCAGAACCTGTCTCGGGCATTATGAACGGGGTGGAAAGAATATCCATTTCTGTAACATATTCTTTATTTGCCAGAGGGCTGTCTTCAGAAGCTATCAGTACTATCTCATCTTCCGCAATCTCTTCGAGAATGATATGTGTGTCCTTGACAGTGCCCTCCACGATTCCTATATCGATCCTTCCTTTCAGGAGGTCAGCGACTATGTTTTCTGTGCCTGAAACGGAAACACTTATCCGTACTTCGCGGTAGGTTTTCGAAAAATCATAGAATACCTGCGGCAAAAGGTATTTGGCAGCCGTTGCGCTTGCTCCGATAGAAAGCGGGCCCTTTACCTTGTTGCCCGCTGCATTCAAATCATTCTCCATGCTCCTGTACTGTTTCAGGATCTGCTGAGCATGATCATATAGAATTTTGCCTGCGGGCGTGGGGACAATGTTCTTCCCTTTTCTGATAAGAAGCTTCATGCCGAAATCGTCTTCAAGGTTCTTAATAAGGTGGCTCATGGCGGACTGGGTCATAAACTTCGCCTCTGCCGCCCTGGAAAAACTGTTCATTTCCACAATGAGACAGAAAGCCTTCAGCCTATGGTCTTCCATGGCATATTCTAAGGATTCAAAAATAATGCTGTCAAGGAAATTACCATGAAGAAGATTCATTTGCAGCATGATGAAAAGTAATTTGACTTTAATTCCGTCGCGGCATATCTTCTTATCATGCCGCGCAAGAGTGGTCAGGCCTGTCATGACCCTGAGGAATTTCAACCTGGGCTGGACCGATCGAAATACTGTCTGGAAAAAGCAGGCATAGGGGTGAATTGGATACGGACTCCATAGTCTCTACCCTAGGAGGGCTGCCGTTCACTTTTTTCTTAAGGTGAGTTATTATTATCATCATACGAACAAAACTTTCTGATCGCTGACAGCTCAGGAGGTCAATCTTTCGGCTGCCGTGGGTGAAGGCGTGGAGAAGACCGACGTAATCCTCATGAAATCTTGATCCTCTTATCCAGCAGGCCTTGTACAGGAGATTAAGTGAACATATGACGAGGTCGTTGCAGATATCATGTTTCTTTCATGCCCTGGCATTACTGGCGCTTATCGTGCTCGGGGACAGATTCATCTCTTCGGAACGGCTCATGGTGGTGGACTTCACTCTCGAAGATCCTATTGTCCTGCGGGGACTTGATGGCCGGGCGATATCGAATACACATGAAAAGTCCACCAGGACGGAAAAGCAGGATTCCTCGGAGCCCAGGGCTGGCAGCGTGGCTCAAGAAGAGCCTTCTTCACCTCTTGCCCGGAGTGTTCAGACATCTGCGGCTGATACACCGGCCGCTACACCGGCAAAGAATGAAGCGAAGGCGGCCGGTGAAGAAAAACCGGCTGAATCCGCTGCTTCCGGACGCGGCCCCTCTTCAGAGGCTATTTCTGTTTCATCCCCGGACAGGGGCATAAATAGCGCGTCGGCCGGTCGGTCCGAAAACGTTCAGGATTCAGGAGGAGGCCGCTATCTCAAGGCGAACTTTTCTTACATAAAAGAGATGATAAACAGAAAGCTTGAATACCCGAAGACAGCAAGGAAGATGGGATGGGAAGGACAGGTCAGGATTTCGTTCACTATTCTGGCAAACGGGGAGTCCAGGGATATAAGGGTGATCCAGGGTTCAGGCAGGGAGGTGCTTGACAGAAATGCTATTGAGGCGGTCAGGAACGCGTCCCCTTTCCCGAGGCCACCGGTTCAGGCGCAGATCATCGTCCCGATTGTCTATAGGTTGAATTAACATACAGGTGCATCAGCCGCACAGTGAAAGAGTGTTTTGCAGGACTAAGATAGACTTCGAATGTCGAACTATTCATAAGAGGAGGACCCGATGCAAAAGGAAAAGACGAAGCTCGCTATAGCATCTACAACAAGCACACAGAATTCAGGACTTTTCGACATACTCGTCCCCGCCTATGAGAAGGCAACCAGATACAGTGTCAAGGTTGAGATTACAGCGGTTGGAACAGGAAAGGCCATGAGGATTGCCAAGAAAGGCGATGCAGATATGCTTTTTGTGCATGACCCTTTTCGGGAAGCGAAGTTCGTGGCCGAAGGATACGGGGTGAACAGAAGGCCGGTTATGCACAATGATTTTGTGATAACCGGGCCATCCAAAGATCCGGCTAGGATAAAGAAATTGAAGACCGCCGTGGAGGCCTTTGAGGAGATAGCCGAT
>DATHCU010000248.1:0-6684 GCA_035319385.1 Thermodesulfovibrionales bacterium | reverse complement strand
AGTATCCCGAAATTGATCAGGTTCGACCTGTGTATCCTGGCAAAGGACTTGGCAACCACGGCCTGTATGCCGAGAAACATCGGGGCCAGCGCCGCATGCTCACGGGAGGATCCCTGACCGTAATTTTCAGCTCCTACGACTATTCCGCCGCCTTTCCCTCTTGCCTCTTTTGCCCTGGAACTGAAAGAACTGTCCACGTTTGCAAAGACATGCTCTGATATGGCCGGTATGTTTGAACGCAGCGGCAGTATGGTGGAACCGGCGGGCATTATATCGTCTGTCGTAACATTGTCACCGAGCTTAAGCAAGACCTCTGCTTCTATCTTATCCCCCGCGGGTTCCTTAACAGGCACCTCCTTGATGTTCGGTCCTTTGACAATCTTTACTCCCTGGATGTCAGCCTTCGGCTGAATCAGCATATTGTCATTAATGATATTCGCGGCCGGCTCGCGGGATATTTCGATCTTCAGGCCCGATTCGCGCGGGTCGACTATTTCTCCTTTTAAAGCGAACACCGCGCAGGAGACCGGACTGGCGAGATAAACCAGAGCATCTTTTGTCCCGCTTCTGCCCTTGAAATTCCGGTTGTATGACCTTATCGAAACCTGGCCTGATCCGGGCGCACCACCCATCCCTATGCAGGGCCCGCACGAGCTTTCGAGCATTCTCGCACCGGCCGCTATCATATCCGCAATAAGGCCTTTGCGGGAGAGCATCTCATAAACCTGCTTTGATCCGGGGTTGATGAGGAGATTGACTCCCTCGGCAACAGACTTCCCTTTAAGGGCAGAGGCTACCGTCGCAAGCATCTGATATGAAGAGTTCGTACAGCTTCCTATGCAAACCTGGTTCACCCTTGTCCCACTGAGTTCTCTGACCGGCACCACATTATCGGGACTGTGCGGCTGAGCTATCATCGGCTCGATGGAACTGAGATCAATCCTGATGACTTCACTGTATTTCGCGTCCTTATCAGCCTGCAGTTCAACCCACTCGGATTCCCTCCCCTGAGATTTGAGGAATTTGAGAGTCCTTTTGTCGCTCGGAAAGATCGAAGTCGTGGCGCCGAGTTCAGCGCCCATGTTGGTGATAGTCGCTCTTTCCGGAACGCTCAGGTCTTTTACTCCTGTGCCGCCGTATTCAAGGATCTTGCCTACGCCTCCTTTTACAGCAAGCCTTCTCAGAATCTCCAGGATGACATCCATAGCAGTGGCCCACGGTCTGTTCAGTCTCCCCGAGAGTTTTATCAGTACAACCTTCGGCATATTCAGTTCAAAGGCGGCGCCGGCCATAACTGTTGCGGCGTCGAGTCCTCCTACGCCGATGGCTATCATGCCCATGCCTCCGTTAGTAGGTGTGTGACTGTCGGTGCCGAGGGCGATTTTGCCGGGAGCTGCAAACCTCTCGAGGTTAATCTGATGGCTTATGCCGTTGCCGGGCCTGGAGAAGTATGCGCCGAAACGAGCGGCCGCTGTCTGCAGGAACGCATGATCGTCGGGGTTCATGTAATTCGACTGGATCATGTTATGATCCACATAAGAAACAGCAAGAGGAACCTTGACCCTGTCGATTCCTATGGCTTCAAACTGGAGCCACGTCATCGTGCCGGTCGCGTCCTGAGTGTACACTTCGTCAACCCTTAGTCCGACTGAGCTATCCGGTATTATTTCACCGTAAGCCTTGTGTGCCTCGAATATCTTCTCAACAATGTTCTTTCCCAATTTTCTCCTCCGGGTATAGTGTGGTGGCCCGGTCTGTGCGTGCCCCATCATAAAAATGTAACACATCCGCGCAATGAAATCCAAAAGGCATCACATGTCTGCAGACCCGTTCGAAATGCGAAAATCCAAGCCCGACCGGCGTGCGGTCCCTTGTGGTAAGCCGGTGAATGCGTGTAAAATAATACGAAAACGCTGTCATGGATGGAGATCCCCGATGAATCTGTTTAAATTCCGCGCAGGTGAACTTTATGCCGAAGACGTTCCTGTCAGACTGCTGGCAGAGAAGTATGGCACGCCGCTGTACGTCTACAGCTACAACACATTTCTTAGACATTTCAAGGCATACGACAACGCGTTTAACGACTACCCTCATATCATATGCTTTGCTGTGAAGGCCAACTCGAATGCTGCTGTCCTCAGCATTTTTTCGAAGCACGGCGGCGGGGCCGATATCGTCTCAGGGGGCGAACTCTATTTGGCTTTGAAGGCCGGCGTGCAGCCCGGGAAGATTGTCTATGCGGGAGTCGGAAAGACCGAAGATGAGATCAGGTTCGCACTGAAGACAAAGGTCCTCATGTTCAATGTGGAATCGGAAGATGAGATGAGGGAGATCGACCGGGTCGCGGGAAAGATGCGTACAAAGGCGCCGATCGCCTTGAGAATCAATCCTGATATAGATCCCCAGACGCATCCCTATATAACAACCGGAATGAAGAAGCATAAGTTCGGGATACCGATAGACGAGGCGCTGGAGTATTACAGGATAGCATCAAGGCTCAGGAATATCGATGTGGTCGGCGTCCATAAGCACATAGGGTCGCAGATAACAAAACTTTCCCCTTTTGTCGATGCCCTGAAAAGGATATTGCTGCTGATAGACAAGCTGAACGAACAGGGCACGGAGATAAAATATCTGGATATTGGCGGAGGGCTCGGCATTTCCTACAAGGATGAAGAGCCGCCCGTGCCCTCGGATCTCGCAAAGAACCTGATTCCGCTGCTCGAAGGCAGGAGACTCACGCTGATAATGGAGCCGGGAAGATCCATTGCCGGCAATGCCGGGATACTGGTTACCAAGGCACTTTACCTGAAGAAGGGGCAGGACAAGGAGTTTGTCATTGTGGATGCCGGTATGAACGATCTTATCAGGCCCTCTTTGTATGATGCCTATCACCATGTAGTTCCTGTGGTGCAGAACAGGAGGAGCAAGGTGTTGAGCGATGTGGTCGGACCGATATGCGAGTCCGGAGATTTTCTTGCCAAAGGACGGCTCCTGAACCGGGTTAAGAAGGGAGAGTATCTTGCGGCGATGAGCGCAGGGGCATACGGATTCTCGATGAGCTCGAACTACAACAGCAGACCCCGGGCGGCAGAGGTCATGGTTAAAGGCGGAGAGCATTATTTGATTAGGAAGAGAGAGACTTACTCTGATCTCTTATGAAGAAGTATTGATAACCGGGATATTGAAATGAAGATGCGATTCACTAAGATGCACGGATTGGGGAATGATTTTATCCTGATCGATTGCATGACAGATACATGCCCGCCGGAAATGGGTAATGCGGAGGCTTTCAGCAGGCATTTGTGCGACAGACGGTTCGGAATAGGCGCTGATCAGCTTCTCTTGCTCTATCCATCTGAGACCGCCGATTTTCGGATGCGCATATTGAACTCGGATGGCAGCGAAGTGGAGATGTGCGGAAACGGCGTGCGGTGTTTTGCGAAATACGTCTGGGACAGGGGGCTTTCGGACAAGGACATCCTTTCCATCGAAACCCTGGCGGGCGTTGTGAAGCCCGAGAAGATGGGCGATATGGTCCGGGTAGATATGGGCGAGCCGGCACTTGAGCCCGAAAGGATACCAGTTCGCCTTCCTCATGCGTCCGGCGGGGTGGTTGATTATCCATTGCGTATTGATGACAGAGAATTCAGAATTACATGCGTTTCCATGGGCAATCCGCACGCCGTTATAGTTGTTGATGATTCAGCGGTCTTCCCGGTAGAAAAATACGGCCCTTTGATAGAGGTCCATCCGGTATTCCCGAAAAAGACTAACGTCGAATTCATAGAAATAATCTCCCGCAGGGAGATCAGGATGCGCGTGTGGGAGAGGGGTGCGGGCGAGACAATGGCCTGCGGCACCGGGGCGTCAGCGGTGGCGGTTGCTGCCAGCCTTAAAGGACTTACCGACAGGGATGTAACAGTTCACTTGCGGGGCGGAGATCTTTCGATTGAATGGGCATCTGATAATCATGTCTATATGACGGGGCCTGCTGTGGAGGTCTTTGAGGGTACGATAGACCTTGCGATGTAAGTCGTAATACACTAACCCTCCATGGAAATCCGCAGTGAAACAAGGAATGTTCTTGAAAGAATCACCTGTGAAGAAGTAACATTACCGTAGTATTACGGGATGTGCTCTTTACTCTAATGTGGAATTAAACGGGATAAACCCGATGAAGCTTGCAGTTCTTATGAACAAACATAACAAAGGAGGCAGCTATGTTTAAGGGATCAATAGTTGCAATCGTAACGCCTTTCAAAAAGGGAAAGGTTGATGAAAAGGCATTCGGAGACCTCATAGAATGGCACGTATCCCAGGGAACGAATGCCATAGTTCCGTGCGGTACGACAGGGGAGGCTTCGACACTCGATTATAAGGAGCATTACAAGGTTATAGATATAGCGGTTAAGGTAGTCAACAAGAGGATCCCGGTTATCGCAGGCACTGGTGCGAATGCTACGGATGAGACAATAGAGATAACGAAGCACGCGCAGAAGTCGGGCGCTGACGCGGCACTGCTTGTGGCGCCCTACTATAACAAGCCTACACAAGAAGGATTGTACAGGCATTATAAGACGATCGCAGAGAAGATCGATATGCCTTTGGTCCTTTACAATGTGCCGGGCAGGACTGCCGTGAACATACTTCCCGCTACTGTTGCGCGCCTGGCCGAGATAAGGAATATCGTGGCTATTAAGGAAGCAACCGGCGATATGAAACAGGTGAGCGAGGTTATCAGGCTTTGCGGCGACAGGATAACGGTCATCTCCGGAGATGATTTTACTACCCTTCCCCTGATGGCTCTCGGCGGGAAAGGAGTCATCTCAGTGACGGCCAATATCATGCCAAAAGAGGTATCGAGGATGTGCGCCTTTATGCTGAAAGGTGATTACGAAAAAGCTCGCGCTTTGCATTTCAAGCTCGAACCTCTTAACGCCGCTATGTTCATCGAAACCAACCCGATTCCTGCCAAGACGGCATTGGCCATGATGGGAAAGATGCAGGAAGAATTCAGACTGCCGCTGTGCGAAATGCTTCCCGCAAACAGGGAGAAGCTTCAGAAAGTCCTTCAGGGGATGAAGCTGATCTAGATATCGTTGACAAGGGAGCAGGGTATAACCCTGCCCCCTTGTTATTCAATAGCCGTTGGAAGGCCCTCGCTGGCGCCGCAATAACGAACCGATAATCTCCGTATCCAGATGCTCTGCCGCCGCTTTCTCGACTGCCGCTCTTCCCGTGTCCACCAGATAAGGAAAGATGCCGATGACCGGCACTGGGCTGATCTGTTTCAGGATATCCGGATTGGTATTCTCCGCTATTGTATCTTCAGGCGGCAGGCTGTAATTGATGACAATCCCGGCGATTTGAAGACCCTCTCTGATGGCATAGTTTACGGTGAGAAGAGTATGGTTGATAGTTCCGAGAGAGGGTCGTGCAACTACAATAGTCGGCAGCTTGAAATCCTTTGCCATGTCAATAATGAAGTAATTCTTCGTTATTGGCACAAGAAGTCCCCCCATGCCTTCCACGACAAGGGTGTCGTATTTTCTCGAAAGGTCATCGAAGGCTCTTCTTATCTTCTTAATGTCCACTGGCAACCCTTCAATCTCAGAAGCAGGGAGAGGAGCCAGCGGAGTCCTGAAGCAGCACGGGGTAATCAGCCCGATGTCTTCTTCCATGTGGGCTGTTGCCTTGATAAACATGCCGTCAGAAGGCACCAGAATGTTACCTTCCAGCAGGCATCCTGATTCGATCGGCTTCATGCCGCCCACGGAAAATCCCATGCGGCTGATGACCTTGATCAAAGCCCCTGTGATAATCGTCTTGCCGACGCCCGTATCAGTGCCTGTTATAAAGAATCCCTTTGGCATAAATAATAGAAATTCCGAAACACTAATATCGAAATACGAAACGAAGCCGAAATCCAGGACATTGACATCCAACTTCTCGGCAATTCGTAACTGTTTAGTATTTAGAAATCAGGATTTCGAGTTTGTCATCGTTATGCTTTTCTGAGCGCTGAGATTAGTTCTTCGATATCCCCGTCAGAATGGCCGGCTGTTATCGTCAATCTTATCCGCGGCTCCTTTACTGTCGGCGGCCTTATAGCAGGCGCATAAATCCCGTGCTCGAAAAGATTCTGCGAGACTCGCAACGCATCTTTTACAGACCCTGCTTTTATCGGCACTATCGGGGTTTGACTGCCCATGGTGTCAAAGCCGAGACCTGCGAGACCATTCACCAACTCCTCCCTGTTCTTCCAAAGGGTCTTAAGAATCTCTGGACGTTTCTCTACAAGATCGAGAGATGCCAAAGAACCTGCAATTGCGCAGGGAGGCAGGGCAGTTGAATAGATAAAACTCCTCGCGGTATTCAACAGCCACAATATTAGATCTGAACCGCCTGCCACGAAGGCTCCGTATGAGCCCAAAGCCTTTGAGAATGTGCCCATCTGTATGATCCAGGGTTCAGGTTCTATCTGAAAATGTGAAAGCGCTCCTCTGCCTTTTCCTATTACGCCTGTTCCGTGCGCGTCATCAATGTACAACATCGCGCCATACTCTCTGCAGATTTTATGTATGCCGGTTAGAGGAGCGAGGTCACCATCCATGCTGAAAACCGTATCCGTTACCACAATTCTTCTTCCGGCGGACTCTTTGGACATCAAGTCCTTGAGGT
>DATHCU010000247.1:0-6678 GCA_035319385.1 Thermodesulfovibrionales bacterium | reverse complement strand
AATATTCCCGCAACTCTGAAACGGGTATTCATGAAATATATGGATGACGATCTGAATGTCGGGGATGCCTTTGATAAACTTTGCGGAACGGTAAACAAGATCGATCTTGACGGTCTTTCTTCCGGTGAAGCCTCGGATATCCTGGACACACTGAAAGATATCGACAGCGTACTCAGGGTTATCTGCTAGATCTTCCTGATCAGGAAGAGAGGTTCTTCTATCACTTCACTCCTGCAGACGGGACATCTGCCAGGCTTTCTGAGTCTCTCCCTCTTTCTGAAGACGAATCCGCACTTCCTGCAGACCGGATGTCTCATCAAAAAATGGTACTCGCTTTTATTGAGGGTCTTTCTGAGGTGTTCCAGGTGTTCATACACCTCCCGCTCAGAGACACCGACTTCGGCAGATATCTCCTTTGCGGAAAGCTCATTATCCTTGAGCAGAGATGATATCTCCTGACGAAGCGTCTCCCTCCGGGCAACCGGTATGAACGGCTCCTTAGCTCTCTTCGCCACTGTTCTGATGATCACGGGCCCTGCTGACGGTTCGCACAAAAATGTCCGCCAGGCGCGGATTGAACATTCCTTCGGTCTTGGTCTTCATCAAGTAAATGACTTTATCGATATCCATGGCTTCTCTATACGACCTTCCACTCCTCAGGGCATCAAAAAAATCCGCAATCGCCACAATCTGAGAGCAGAGATGCTGACGTCTGTCATCCATATGCAAGTCCGGATATCCTTTGCCGTCGTATCTCAAGTGGTGTTCAAAAGATACCACGGGCGCAAGCCGAGTGATACCCTCGAACCTCGCAAGATATCTTGCACCCCGAATAGGGTGGAGCTTAATCTGCCCCCACTCCGCCTCATCAAGAGGGCCATTCTTATCTAGAATTTCACGATCTACAAACAGTTTGCCCACGTCATGCAGCAGCGCTGCAATGCCGGTTTCCCGCAGAAGATCGCTGTCGAAACCGAGGGCTTCCGCCAGTGACAGGGAGAGGATTGAGACGTTCGTTGCGTGTGTAAAGGCATATTCATCCCGGGCAATGAAAGGGTTTATCATTCTCAAGAAGTTGGTCCCATTCTTGATGTTCAGGATGAAATTCACAACAACCTCTTCTACTGCCCCCACACTCATGTTTCCGGACAGAGAGATCTCAGAGAAGATGGCCCGCACCTTCTCAATCTGTTCAGATGAAAAGACCCGTGGGCTTTCCAATTTAGCACCTGAGTCCGGTTTCATTACCCCCAGCTTTATATCTGCAATGCCTATCTTGATATGCGGCGTGGATTTGGCGTCCGATTTCGGAGTGGAGAGATCAACTATTATCTGCTTCATCTCTTCAAAAGCAACACCCTTCATGAAAGATATGCGAGAAACTCCTTTCCGTTTCAGGCTCTTCATCAGATTCTTAATCTGTGCCCCCTTCTCCCTGAACGGTTTCTTGTTTATGATGATGTCTTCGTCAACGATCATGATTTCAAGGGACTCCGCTTCTCCATGAATCTCCCGCAGCAGTGCGAGGGCCCTCTGTGTAAAATCGTCTATAGAGGAATGACTTTTTTCATAGAGCATACTGTTGGAGACTGCGGACATGAGGGTAGAGATATAGTTCTTAAGCAAGTTCATCTCAGCCTCTCTTTCCCCCCGTCCTGCTCAAGCGCACCGACTCCGCCCTTATAATATCGTTCTTTGATTTCATCCCCGTTCCAATCAAATCACCTATAGACTCAAAAGGATAATTCTTCAGAGAGCGATATACCTCTTCCTTCAACCTGTCGAATGAGTTTCTGAAAAGGATGCTCTTGCTGGAGAGGATGTCTTTCAGGGTCTGCAGGCAACCGGCATCGCCTATTTCCCCCAGCACCTTTACAATGGGTATCTTGTTATAGACATCGGAACTGCTTACAGCCCGCTTCTTCAGCAGTTGAAGAAGATCCGGGATGAGTTCCCTGACCTTCAGAGCCCCTGCCAGCGCAATGGCCTGATCAATGTCCTCCCTTTTTTCGCCATGAAGATAGTCCCTCAGGGCGTCCACACCATAAGAGTCTCCGACATTGAGCAGATATTTTATCGCCTCAAAACTCACCTTGCGGTTCTCGTGACGGCAATAAGGTCTTATGTGTGGAATAGCCTCAGCGCCCTTGATTTCACTCAGCAGGTACAGCATATTTCTCTTCACGTACCATCTGCTGTCGCCCAGGCGCGTTACGGCTTCCGGAACAACCTTGTTGCCCAATCTCGACAGCAGCCCCAGGAAGAACTTTCTGACCGTCGGCGATTCTTCCTTAACAAGGGCGTCTATCATAGGCCTGATAATTTCTTCGCCATATTCCTCACAGACGACTCTCGCTTCCTCTCTTGCCTGTCGCCCCACTATTTTCAGAGAGTCAACAAGCTTCGCCAAAAAATCCGCAGAATGGAAATACTGAATAGTTGCCTCAGTCGAATACTGAAAAGGACCGTGCTCCATGTCTGTCGTCAACACCTTGAGGGTCTCTCTTATTCTGTTGTATTGCCCGGTCCATATCAGGCGCTCTGCCTGCTCCTGCAGCATCTGCATGAAATAATCATGATCATCCTCCGTTGTAATCTCGGACAGAAGAATTTCAAGGGCCGTGTCATAAAACGTGTTTTCAACGTAATCGACGCCATATGCCTTCTCATAGTCCGCTCGCTGTGCCAGGGCATGACTTGAAGCATCGTGATCTATCAGTCTCTGAAGCTCTTCTTTGTACGACTCCGTCACAAGACTGCGTCCGGTATCGAGAAGATGGACGATGTCGAAAGATAGCACGATGTCGTCGGCGAGGAGATTCCCGTTGTAGGACACTGAAGGAAGTGCGTCATCCTGCACCAAGGTCAGTTTTGCCAGAAGGTTCCGGAGTGTTTCAGATATGGCTACCCGCTGCTCGTTCATCACATTCACGAGACTGCGAATGTCATCCTTGTATGCACTGCTTACCTCATATCCGGAATTCTCGATATCCCTCCCTAAGACCCTGCCCGCTGCGGAGAGGAACCTTCTTCTAAGCCCGGGGGTGAGGTGCATCATAAAGTCAGTCAGCCTCTTCAGATCCGGTAACCCATCAGCCTCGGTCAATGCAGCGATAACTTCGTCACATGCGTTCTCTTTGAAACCGCCTTCTCCAAGGCTGTTCAGAAAGTCGGCAACGATTTCAGGAGCAATCTCCCCAATCTGGCCGGAGGCATCGCTCGCCGAGATCCGACCTTCAAGAAGCCCGAAGATGTAGCGCTCCCATAAGGGCGCCTTCTGCGCCTCCGGCTCTGTCTTGCCATCCACAAAAGAAAAAGCGCTATAGTCGATAAAACCGACTTTGATATGCGGCATTGGATGATCGTTAAATCGCTCTTGAATCCTGTCAGGTGAGTCGTCGATTATCTTTTCGGAGGTGATCCCATGGAACTCGTAGATTTCATCGGCGGTTATCCCTTTCAGAAGCGTTATGAAAGCAATATTCAATCGGTTGAGGTGAAGCGCAAATTCCCTGAAGGCGAGGTTCTTCTTGTCGAGAGTGGAATCGCCGATAATAAGGGCGTCCTTTGCAACCGCCAGCGTAATCTCGGGCCTGGCTTCAAATATTTTCTGCAGGAATTCGAACGACCGTTTCAACGACCGTTCCACTGCCGGGTGGTCTTTGGGATAGATAGATACGTTCCGGCGGGAGATGTTCAGCTCGGTAATTGCGTCGCTCAGAGACCGGGCATCTGTCACAACGTTTCCGCTTCCACCTTCTTTCGGTCCCAAATCTCCTCCATCTTTACCGCTATGTGGGAAAGGAGCCGTCTTATCCCGGACCCTGTCGCCGCTGATATGGCAAAGAAATCTTTACCACTATTCTTACAATATGCATCCAGCCTGTCAAGCCGTTCTCCACTGCCGGCAGCATCCATCTTTGAGCCGACGACGATCTGAGGCTTATTAATGAGTTCCGGACTGTATAATTCGAGTTCCTTGTTGATCTTCTCATAATCGTCAACGGGATCTCCCTCGCCGGCTTCCGAGATGTCGACGAGGTGCAGCAGAAGGGTCGTCCGTTCAACATGCCTCAGGAACTGGAAACCCAGCCCCGCGCCTTTATGCGCCCCTTCTATTAATCCCGGTATGTCAGCAACAACAAAACTTCTGAAATCCTCGCGCTTGACAACGCCCAACACAGGTCTGAGTGTGGTAAACGGGTAATCAGCGACCTTAGGCTTTGCGGACGTGATTACGGATATCAGCGTGGATTTGCCCGCATTGGGCAGGCCGATGAGTCCCACATCCGCGAGGAGTTTCAATTCGAGAACAAGCCTGCGCTCTTCACCCTCCTCACCCGGCTGTGCATATCTGGGCGCCTGCCGCACAGAAGTGGCAAAATGAGAGTTGCCAAGCCCTCCCCTGCCTGCCTTTGCGATGATGACTTCCATGGAATCCTTGTCGAGATCCGTCAGAACATCCCCGGTTTCAGCATCCTTGATAAGTGTGCCCACCGGCACCGGGATAATAAGATCTTCGCCGTTCCTTCCGTGCATCTTCTTGCCCATGCCGTGCTGCCCTTTCTGGGCTCTGTATTCCTGATGATAGCGGAGATCGATAAGGGTATTCAGCTCACTGGTAGCTCTAAGAATGACATGTCCGCCCCTGCCGCCGTCACCGCCGTCGGGGCCCCCTCTCGGGACATACTTCTCCCTCCTGAAACTGACGCAACCCCTGCCGCCGTCGCCCGCTCTTACAAATATCTTTACGTAGTCGACAAAATTCATAGAATCCCCTATATTGCTGAAATACTCTTATTGTAGCAAATCACAGATGTCCAGAATGCTGCGGCGGGCATATGTCCCGATTTCCGAAGCAGAATCACGGGCAACAAAAAAGGCGGGCTCTGGTGGCCCGCCTTTCGATATCGATATCTTTCGTCTATTATTGTTCAGGCGCTTCAGGATACACGCTTATCTGGAGTCTCGTCTTGTCTTTTCGCTCAAAATTCACGACACCATCCACCTTAGCAAAGAGGGTATCATCCGACCCCTTACCGACATTCATACCGGGATGGAACTTCGTGCCGCGCTGTCTCACCAAAATGCTTCCCGCACGGACAACCTGCCCGCCATATCTCTTTATCCCAAGACGCTGTGAAGCGCTGTCGCGACCGTTTCTGGAACTGCCAACACCTTTCTTATGAGCCATCTTATGCCTCCAGAATGATTTCTTTGATTTTCAGAGAAGTGTATGTCTGCCTGTGCCCGTTCGTCTTTCTGTAGACTTTGCGGGGTCTCTGTTTGTGTACGACAAGCTTGCGGGCCTTCCCTACGCCCTCAACAGAAGCCACGACCCGCGCGCCCTTGACATAAGGAGCGCCATAGATGCTGCTGTCATCCTTCCCAACCATCAATACCTTGTCAAGGGTGATATCGGCACCAGTCTCCTGATCGAGTTTTTCGACTCTTACGGTTTCACCCTGCGAGACTCTGTATTGTTTTCCACCGGTTTCTATTATCGCATACATATTCTATTACCTCCGAATGAATAAAATAACACAGAACAGGTCAAAAAAACAATCCGTAACGTAATGCAACTCACTAGTTACGGTTTTAATCCGGTGGAACAATCGGTTAGGATTCTTCCAATGAATTCAGGAACTCCTGCAGTATCTCGCCGTCTCCTTCGGATATTTGAGAAAACTCTATGCCTATCTCGTATTTCATCGCGCCGCCCACTATTACGTCTTTAATATTAGCCACCCTCCCCAGGATCGCAAGACTGTGGCTATTGATAAAAAGCTGTATCTCGTGGCAGGATTCCACAGCAAGCGGATGTTCCGTCTCGACAAGCATTCCGGAGAGGCTGATCTTCTTAACACTGTACTCATGACTCAGATCGACCTTCATCTGTCCTTCTGCGGATATATTGAATCTCACTCCTCCGAGCCTGTTCTCTAGTCTCCTTATTCTATTATCTTCGATGAATTTAATAAGCATACTGGCTTTGTCATTCAGCGTATCCATAAATCTTACGCCCGCCCTGTATACCGGCGTAACACCTCCGGTATACTTATCAACTTTTGACACTAGGATCGCCCAGACAACAAGCCCTCTCAGACTAATATATGAGTTATCGCACTTGATTTTGAATGTATACTCCCGGTTCAACTCGAGTCGTCTTGCCGTCTCTATAGCAGCGCCGTCTATACTAAGGTTAAGCACTTCAAGTTCGGAGGTGTAGAAGACATTGCCCCCCAGATCGTCAACAACATATCTCTTATTTCTCCTATTGTCGCCGTCTTTCTTTTTCATTGACTCGCCTGCCGCCTGAAATTAAATGAACAGAATGCCGCCGGAAGCAGAATTCCTGTGGCCCTTTATCTGACTGCTATGCCGGCATAACCTACCACACGATCATAGTCCCCGCTGACTTCCCCCGAAGTCGCATATCCTATGAGTTTTGCCGACTGTGCCCCGAGCGCCTTTGCAGCAAAGAGCATGGTAGTAACCGGCAGATACCCACACATTGAGATCCTCTCGCTCACGACTGTGCCGAAGAGACCTTCCGGATCGAGATCCAGGATCTTCTTTATAGCCCTGGCATCCTTCTCCCTCGCCACGCTGTCAGGAAGATAGTGGCTCATGTCGGAACTCGCCACGATAACCACGGAGTTTCCGGCGCTTGTCACT
>DATHCU010000246.1:0-2300 GCA_035319385.1 Thermodesulfovibrionales bacterium | reverse complement strand
CGGCGGGGCTTTCGTACTGACTCCCGGTATGATGAGTCTGGGCGTGCCCGCACTCGTTGCCGTCGCGAGCAACATGTGCCATAAGTTTCCCAAGGCCCTTGTCGGTGCGATCAAACGCGCCAAGTACGGCCAGGTGGACGTCAAACTCGGAGTTATCTTCGGCATATTCGCTGAAGCCGGTGTTTTCTACGGGGCTCATATACAGGAGAAAATAAAGACGGCCTTCGGCGACGCCGGCTCCAACCTGTATGTCAGCGTGGCCTTTGTTGTCGTTCTCGCCGTTGTAGGAGGCCTTGTGCTTCGCGACGCCTTAAAGACTTACCGGTCCGGCAACACCGATGCGGAAGAGAAGGTCCCCGCTCTCGCGAGATGGGTGCAGTCCGTCAATATTCCCGGAACGATGGTCTATTTTAAGAGCCTGAATGCCAAGGTGTCCGTGCTTTTCATAGTGCCTCTGGGTTTTGCAACGGGTATGCTGGCGGCCACAATAGCTGTCGGCGGATTTCTCGGCGTACCCTCGATGATCTATGTCCTCGGCGCTCCCAGCCTGATGGGGTCAGCGACTGAACTAGTCGTGGCTTTTGTAATGGGGCTCGGCGGATCATTCAAGTACGCCCTCCACGGTCTTGTTGACATACGACTGGCGGGTATAATTCTTGCGGGGTCTCTCTTCGGAATTCAGCTGGGCGCTATCGGCACAACATATGTCAAGCCGTTCATGATAAAGCTGGTTATGGGCGTTATAATGGTTATAGTGCTCTTCAGCAGGGCGCTGATGGTTCCCGTATATCTTTCGCAGCTCGGACTGATACAGACGTTGACCGAAACTACGGTCAAGATTTTGAAGAATACGAGCTTTGCGATAATGGCATTCGCTCTTCTTACCGGTGCGTTTATCGTTCTCAGGGCGATGTGGCAGGGACATAAGGCGGTGCGTGCGGTGGCGGAGGAAGAAGTGCTGGAGAACGCATAAACTTTTCGAGGGGTGTGTGATGGACAAGTACAAGAAGATACTCGTAGCCTTTGACGGATCTGAACCCGGAAGGAATGCCCTGCGCGAGGCATTAAAACTCGCGGCCGATGACAAGAGCCGGATAGGAGTGATATCGGTGATACCTCCTTATGAAGGCGACCTCACAGCCATGTGGACAAATGACATGAGGGCTTCCATGAGGAAACAGTCTGAAAACACCCTTGAGGAAGCGGCGAAGATTGCGCATGACCAGGGGATCGTTGTCGACACGATCTCTGACGAGGGTGAGATTCACGAGAGGATTGTCGACCTTGCTGACACAGAGAATTTCGACCTGATAGTTATAGGGCAGAAAGGGACCAGTGTGGTTGAAAGGGCTCTGGTCGGAAGCGTGGCCGCAAGGGTTATCGGCTACAGCAGGCAGGATGTGCTCGTGGTCCCTGCATGTGCAAAGTTGTCATGGCAGAACATCCTCGTGGCCACTGACGGGTCGCCTTACAGTGAAGCAGCGGCCCGGAGGGCGATCGAAATAGCCAAGCAGCATCAAAGCGAATTCAAGGCTCTCTCTGTAGTCGACGTGACCATTGAATTCATGCTCCGCGCACAGGAAGTTTACAACCATCTCGTGGCAAAAGCGAAGGGCATAGCCGATAGTGTTAAGGAAAAGGCCCTGGCCGCAGGTGTGAAAGCCGAGGCAGTTGTCAGGGATGGCGAGGTATACAAAGTCATTATTGACGTTGCGAATGAGACTAAATCGGACATTATTATTATGGGAAGCCTTGGCAAGACCGGCATCAAGAGGCTTCTGATGGGCAGTTCCGCAGAAAGGGTGCTCGGGCACTCATGCTTCCCTGTCTTGATTGTAAAGCCTTAATACAGGATGATTATTATAAGATTAGAGGGGTCATCAGCAGACGGCCCCTCTAATCTTTCAACTAAACTCAATTATCAGTAGAATTCTCTTCAGTTGCCGGGTCTATCTACCCCTTTCTTTTCTGCATGATCTTCTCATTGGCCTTCTGGATTGTCTCGCTCAGCACATTCACATCCACCGGCTTTTCGAGATATGCAAACGCGCCCAATTTCATGCAGGTTTCCTTATCAGCCTCGGAACCCTGTCCGGTAAGCATGATTACCTCAATAGAGGGATTTGTATTCTTAACCCGTTTCAGTACTTCTATGCCGTCGATCCCCGGCATCTTTAGATCCAGTATCATGACCTCGGGCTCTTCTTCCTTCATGATGTCGAGCGCGCTTTCTCCGTCATAGGCAACCACGGAGCCGATTTCTCTCATCTGCAGTCTTTCCGACAGCGTCTGCACAAACT
>DATHCU010000245.1:0-4083 GCA_035319385.1 Thermodesulfovibrionales bacterium | reverse complement strand
TGTCACGTGATCAAGAAGAATATTCAGCGTCACGCGCAGATCCAGACTTGCGGTTATCGCCATATCAATTCCATGGAGGGCTGAAAGACGTTGAAAGCGCTGTTCCGTCTGCTCATTCAATGTTGCGCGGTGAATGGCATTAGCAGCTATCTCGCATATCGCCGTCAGAAGCCGCACTTCATATTCTGCAATTTCCGATTTGCGTCCGACCCAGATAGCTCCTATGGCCCGGCCTTGTGTCATGAGGGGAACGCAGGCTGCGGATCGCAGGTCCCCGATGAGTTCAGGCCTGGCAACGGATGAATCCAAATGGATATTGTTGTTCAGGTATGGTTTTCCCGTTTCGATCACGTGGCCGCTGATACCGTCCCCCTGCGGCAGGCGAACGCCTGTCCAGTGTGTCCAGCTTCCCAGGGCTATTTCGATTATTGTCTCATTGGTGACAGAATCGAGTATCGCCAGAGCCGCTCCATCGGTCTTAAGCAGGCTTATTACCTCGTTGATAACAACCGACAGCATCTCCATACGGTTCGGAGCCGAACGGAGGGCTGTGGTCATGGTCACGATTGCCTCCATTTCCCGGTGTTTCCGCTCCGTTGTTTCCAGGAAGGACAGTACTCGCTTCTTAGTGCCGGGGATTCGCGATAAAACTGCCAGCGTGTCTCTGACACTGCCGTTCATATTCACAAACCGAAAATCGCAATATGCAGGTGCGCCCTTTGAAGCCGGAGGCCCAGCGGCATACCACTCTTTGACTCTGTCCAAATCATCAGACATTACGAAATTCAGCCACGTCTTCTTCCTTTCGAGTTCCTTCTTGGAATCCCCGGCAAATTTTTCAAACTCAGCATTTGCAAGAGATATGGTCGCATCGTCGTCTACAATGATTGTGGGAGTGCCGGTGTTGTCAAAAATGGTCCTGTATTTTTCTTCTGACCGTCGCATCTCCTCTTCTGCCCGCTCCCTGCTGGAGATCTCCCTTGATATACTGTCGATGGTCGTATTGATCACTTTTTTCATGGATTCCATCAGTTCAAAACCGGAGCCACCTGACACCCTTGCGCTCAAATCTCCTCTGGAAACCCTTTGGAAGACATCGAAATGTTCAGCGAGGCAAATAGCAAACTCATGACATTGGTCCACAATAACCTTGATTTCCGAGGCGGTTGTATTAACCATATGCTTTAGCCTGCAGATGAGGTCTATCTTTGACGACTCGCTGATCCTCACTGAAGGATCGCCGCTTGCTATCCTCTTAAGGGCCTCAAACACCTCTGAAAGACTGATGGCAAGCTCCAGCCCGATCTTCTCCAACTCTTCATCTCGATCCTTGACGATCTTTCTATAGCGATCAATCTGCTTGCTCGTCTCTCTGAGCATGACCTTCATGGAGGCCGGGCTCATACCCGTCTTCAACACGGTGCAATCACAGCACAGTTCGATCTTTTCTATGAATTCACCCTGTATTTTGCTGTTGCAGTGTGTTCCCGGAATCAGCCAGCAATGAAGGTTCCTCGATTGATACGCAGGACACCCGCCTTCCTTGCATTCCAGCAATTCCCAGCACTTGACAGGGTAGTTCTTTGTCAAATGAGGCAGGGTGACACAATTCTCAGGTTCTTCAGACAACTCGGTCTTCACCTCGACAGATAAGGGATAGTTCGGATCTCGGCCGCCCGCGCTTGACCCTACGCAATAGCTTATGCTAAATGCTAACAGGCCGCGTTTCAGCTTGTCAATAACTTTGAATCACATGCTTAAATTTGACAAACGCGTCAGGCCATCTTAAGGTAAATACAGCCTTTCATGCTTAAATACTCGATAATGGAGGAGGACTATGTCAGCTTCTGTTAGGGCCGTAATATCAGAAGTCAGCACAGAGAATATAAGATCGTACCTAGATAACCTGGAAGGCCCCCGTCATGCATGGCATGATTATGACCTCCTTGTTCAAAAGGCAAAATATATTGAAGAGACCCTGCGTTCTTTCGGCCTTTCCGTCAGGATGCAGGAAGTGCCTTTTCATGGAAGGGCTTTCCATAACATCGTTGCGTCTGTTGACGGCTCAAATCCGGAAAGTGAAGAGGACTGCATCCTTCTGGGCGCTCACTATGATGCAGCATGGGGCAGCCCGGGAGCCGACGACAATGCGAGTGGAGTTGCGGTGCTGCTGGAGGCAGCTCGGATCATGGGCAAACACAGGTCCAAGGCGCCGATCCAGTTTGCAGCCTTTACTCTTGAAGAACCCCAGCCTCAGACGATACACTTCCTTATCGGAAGCGATCATTTCGCCAAACAGGCGAGAGACTCGGGGACTGAGTTTCGATCAGTGATTATTCTCGAATCTGTCGGATACACCGATGACGCTGAGGGTAGCCAATCCGTCCCTCTTACAGTCAGGGCTTCTGTACCGGAAAGAGGCAATTTTCTCGGCATAATTGCGAACAAGAAATCCGAATCAATAATGGATCTATTTACCTCTGCTGCAGGAGAATACGTGCCGGAACTGCCTGTGGTGCCGTACAGAGTTCCCCTCTCCGGCAGATTCATCCCGGAGACGCGTTTCAGTGACCATGCTTCTTTCTGGAATCAGAATTACCCTGCTGTCATGCTGACGGATACGGCTATGTTTAGAAATCCCCACTACCACACCTCACACGACCGGTCTGGAACACTCGACTTCTCTTTTATGACAAATGTGGCAAAGGCAGTCATAGGTCTGTTGTCTTCAGGCCGGCTGTGAAACGAAGGTTGCTCCTTCGACTGTGATCAGCCGATTCTTTGTATCAGAAATGCGTGCTCCTCGACCCGCCCGGCTTATCTATTCTTTTGAATCCGGCTCTCGGCCCCCACTCGCTTATCTGCCAGTTGTCAGGCTGATTAGCTTCGGGGACCCATGCAGGTAGGGAAAGACATAGATACTCTGATAATGCGTATACATAGGGCTCATACATCCTGCGCAATTCCCTGAGTTTTTCCCCGGTATCTCCTTCCAGATGGAGGTCCGGGCCTTCCCTCTCCAGAGCAGCCTGCAAAGCCTGCAGTCCCGCCGGCAGCCGGTCTTTTTCCGGCTCGCGCGGAGGACATTGAAGCACAAGTGCCATATCCACAATTGCGTGCCTCGCCATGGCGAATGTAAGGCGTGCCTGACTCTGACATGCGCCTTCGAGGCCGACAATTGCAACAGCGCTGGCATCCATTATGGCTGTCAAAGCCCCGAGCCAGGACTGATTGTCATGCTGCGACCTGAAATAGACGAGCACAGGAAACGACAAGTGACTCTCGAGAAACTCTGCCGACCACCTTTCCCATTCAAACAGAAGCTGCCTGAAAGCTTCGCCTTTGTCCCACATATTTCGGCATACCGTCTCAACGGCTGTGGGAGGTGATCCAGCACGGGCATCCAGGAGAGAAATACTTATTTCACGTCTCGAAAAAGACTGGTTGAGTGCCGGCAGGTAACTGATTACGATGGCAAGGAACCCGAAGCCGGTGCCGGCCTCGACGACCGCCAGGCCTCTTGCAATCACAGTGGTGGGAGTTACGTCTCCCAGCCCAAGGGTAAAGAAAGACGTACCGCTGTAATAAACGCATGTTAAAAGACCCACGTTTCCTTCCGGCGTTTTCACCGCATTGCCGGGCACCCAATAAAGAATTCCAAAGCCTACCACAAGAATGCCCGCCCAAATGCCGAGGAGGAGAATCAATGACAGAGGTCCATAAATACTGAGGTAGTTTTCGAGGCGCCTGCCCGAGGACACAGAATGGGCCAGGACGGACCACAGCCTCCAAGTATATCTGTAGAACAGCCTCGCGAGACGAAGACGACGAGTCACGCGTCTCGGCAAGACCACGGTTTCAAAGGCATCCCCGAGGGCGACAATAATGAGGGCAATTCCGAGAACTCCCGCTAGAATACGCAAATTATATCTTCTCCGGACTTGTTATTGCAAAATGAATACCAGACCTGATCCATTTGATTTTGCGGGATTTATTTAAGAGGCACTTGTGATGCACCAGTCTTTTTCGCCTTTGAAATGGCATAATGCCCCGGATCACTTTGCTCCGGGCTTGAGTTTGAGT
>DATHCU010000244.1:0-3063 GCA_035319385.1 Thermodesulfovibrionales bacterium | reverse complement strand
AAATATCCTCAATGCCCTGCGCCGTAATTACTCTACGTGTCAATTCGACTATGGCTGAATTTGCCTCAGCTTCCCGGGAAGGATCTCCGGCAGGTTTCCTGTGCTGCGGGCACTGTCCTTTAATTATATTCACCTTTCCCCTGCGAACGGGTCTCACTGTGAATAAATATAATGCCTGTTCCAACAGTATTCTATCAGAACAGGTCATCTTATACAATATCGCTGCTTAAAACAAACCGTGATATAATTAGCATTAAAAAGACCGGGAGGACGTATGGAAAATACAGTTGATCTGAAACAGTTTATTGTGCCCACAGAGAGCTTGCGATGGGTTTGTTCAGAAGATATGTTCCCTTTTGAGTGCACAACAGACGTAGAGCCCCTGAAGGAATTCATCGGGCAGGAAAGGGCTCTCGGATCCATAAATTTCGGACTCGAAGTAGAGAGGTCCGGCTACAATCTCTTTCTCACAGGACTGACGGGGACAGGCAGGGCATCGACCATAAAGTCCCGCCTTGAGAGGTTTATCGAAGAAAGAAGGGCAAAGGGTGTTCAGTATCAGGCCTATGACTGGTGTTATGTCTACAACTTTCTGTACCCGGATCAGCCCCGGATCCTGAAACTTCCACAGGGGTTGGGAAAGTCTTTTGCCAATGATATGGAAGAACTGCTGAAGAAGATCAGGGAAGAGATTCCAAAGACCTTCGGCAGTGAAGAATATAATAAGATGAAGCAGGACGTCATGGCGGGACATCAGACGAAATACCAGGAGGCTCTTGACGCTCTCGACAAAGATGCATCTGAAAAAGGTCTGATGGTTCAAGTTTCCTCAATGGGCGCGGCAGTCGTGCCAATGGCAGACGGTAAGCCGCTGGTGAGAGAGGACTTCCTCAAATTCCCTGAGGAGGAGAGGCAGAAGATAGAGGCAAAGAGAATCGAGATCATGAGGAAGGTGGAGGACACTTACTCATATCTCCGCGAACTTGAAAGGGAGACAGGCGAGAAGATGAAGGAGATCGACCTGAAGGCAGGAGAAATTGCCCTCTCCCGGCCCTTTGAGGAGATTGCCCGAAAGTATGAACAATATCCCGATATTGCTAATTTTATAAAGGAGGTCCGGCAGTACACGCTCTCAAAGCTCGAACTCTTCATGCAGTCGGCAACGCCCCAGCCCCCTGGCGTGTATGCTCCGCAGGCTGACTCGTTCGCGGCTTACAAAATCAATGTCTTCGTCGATAATGATGCGATCAGCGGACCACCGATCATTATTGAGCCTAATCCGAACTGGTTTAATGTATTCGGCAGGATTGAGCGGAAGGCCTACCTGGGAACTTATGCCAGTGATCACACCATGATCAAGGCAGGGGCGGTGCAGATGGCCAACTGCGGATATCTGATCCTCAACATGCGAGATGTTCTGATGAACCAGGGAGTCTGGGAGGGATTAAAAAGGCTGATCAGGACGAAGGAGGTCCGCGTCGAGGACCCGTGGGAACAGATGGGCTTCATGGCACCTCAGGGGATGAAGCCTCAACCAATGCCGGTGGACTTAAAGATAATAGTTATGGGTGACGACTATATCTATCAGCTTCTCATGCAGTACGACGAGGATTTCTGGGAGATGTTCAAGGTCAAGGCTGATTTTGATTCGCAGATGGAGCGCACGGATGAAAACGTGAAGTCTTACACCTGCTTTATCCGGAATTGCTGCGATGCCGAAAAGCTTCTGCCATTCGATCGTTCAGGAGTCGCCAGGGTACTTGAACACGCTGTCAGGGCTTCGGGTCATCAGGAGAGGCTTTCCGCCAGATTTGGACAGATGAAAGACATGCTGGTCGAGTCCGACTATTGGGCCAGGACAGCCGGAAGTGAAGTGATAATGGGTGAACACGTCGAGAGAGCGGTGAGAGAAAAGATCCATCGCCTCGATCTGATAGCTGAACATATTCTGAAGATGATAAAAGAAGGGACTCTGATGGTCGACGTCACGGGGTCCGTAGCGGGACAGGTGAACGGCCTTGCGGTTTTTGATCTCGGCATCTTCAGTTTCGGGAGACCGAACCGGATTACCGCAAAGACATTTCTCGGAAGACGGGGGGTCATAAACATCGAGAGAGAGTCCCAGATGAGTGGAAGCATCCATGACAAAGGCGTGCTTATATTATCCGGATATCTGGGTTCGAAGTATGCCCAGGACAAGCCCTTGTCTCTGTCCGCCAGCATCTGTTTTGAACAGTCCTATTCAGGGGTGGAAGGAGATAGCGCTTCATCAACGGAGCTGTATGCAATTCTTTCCAGCCTTTCGGATCTTCCCGTGCGGCAGAACATAGCAGTGACAGGGTCGGTAAACCAGAAGGGTGAAGTGCAGCCGATAGGAGGCGCAAACCAAAAGATCGAGGGATTCTTCGACGTCTGCAAGGCGAAAGGTCTGACGGGCGATCAGGGTGTCATGATCCCCCACCAGAATATCAGACATCTGATGCTCAGAGAGGATGTTGTCAAGGCGGTGCGGGACGGACAGTTTCACATCTACTCGGTGAAGACCATCGATGAGGGTATAGGCGTCTTGACCGGCGTTGCAGCGGGAGAGAGGCAGGCGGATGGAAAATATCCCGAAGGCACCGTCAATAATATGGTGGATCTGAGACTCAGGGAATACGCTGAGCTTATGAAAGGATATCAGACCGACGCCGTCAGATGATCCCGAGAGTTTGCTTTTTTCTGTGCCGAGGTTGAATAATTAATGATGGAGAGGCGCTACAATTCATTCGGTTCTTATATGAAGAAACGCTTCGGCGCTACTGTTTACAAGGTAAATGTGGATGCGGGTTTCACGTGTCCCAACAGGGACGGCACGGTCGGGGCAGAGGGATGCATCTACTGCAACAACGACAGCTTCAGACCAAATTCCTGCAGGCCTACTCTTACTGTAACCGAGCAGATCCGGAGCGGCATTGCGTATGTTAGAAAGAGATACAAGACTGATAGGTTCCTGGTATACTTCCAGCCTTATACCAATACTTATGCTCCTGTCGAAGAATTGGAACGGCTCTACCGCGAGGC
>DATHCU010000243.1:0-2202 GCA_035319385.1 Thermodesulfovibrionales bacterium | reverse complement strand
CCGATCATTCTTGCCGGGATATGCTCTCGAGTGACCATCATATTTCCAGTCTATCAGTATTGAATGCAATTTCAAGGAGCAGGGGCCGCCCCACGGCTTGCAACCGTCTTTTTTTGTGAGATAATGAAAACAGGCATCTGTTCAGGATGGCGAAAAAGGAGGAAGAGATGAAGAAGAGAGGCGTCCATTTGGTAGTCTGTACATGCTTATTGGCATTGGTATTGCTGCCGGGGGTGAAGAAAGCACTGGGCGGCGAAGAAAGTGAGACCGAGGTCCCTGAACACTCGCAGCAAACGGCGAAGCAGAAATTCCATGAAGAGAAGAAAGAATTCGAGAGGGAGGCAAAGGACAAGATCGGGAAATTTGACAGGGAGATGGACGAGCTTGAGGCAAAACTGAAGCATGCCGGCGCAGAGGCCAAAACCGAGGCCAAGGAGCAGATGAGGGAACTCAGGGAGAAGAGGGCCGCGCTGAAAAAGGACATGAAGAAGCTGAAAGTCTCCGGCAGGAAGACATGGCACACCTTTAAGGAAAAAGTGGAACACTCGATGGACGAACTCGAAGAGTCATTCGACAGGATGCGGAACAAGTTGAGATCGGAATAGGAGATGGCAGTCAAACCCAAACAAAAACGGAGGTAGAAAGTGAGAAATCTCAAAACAGCAAGATATGCGGCGATTGTTATGTGCCTCTCGGTTGCCTTGATTGGCGCGTTTGTAAGTGCTTCTTATGCAAAGACCGCGGCGGAAATCGACGCCAGGGTCAACGCAACCATGGACCAGTTCATGAAAGAGGTGAAGGGCGCGGAAGAATACCTTAAGGGTGCGAAGGGCGAACTGGTGATGCCCGGGGTAACGAAGGCGGCTTTTATAATCGGAGGCCAGTACGGAACAGGAGCTCTGAGAGTGGACGGCAACACAGTAAACTACTACAGCCTGGTGTCTGGGTCTCTGGGTTATCAAATCGGAGCTGAGAAGTATGACATGGTTGTCCTATTCATGACCGATGAAGCCCTGAAGAAGTTCGAGAGGAGCGAAGGCTGGGAAGGCGGTGTGGATGGGGAGATTACCCTTATCGACAAGGGAGCCGCGGGTTCGGTCGAAACTCTGAGAAGCCAGCACCCGATCGTCGGTTTTGTATTTGACCAGAAGGGATTGATGGCGGGCGTATCATTGAAAGGGGCTAAATTCACGAAGATTAAGCCTGACGACTGGAAGGAAAAGCCATAAACGAAGAAACAGGGCAACGCTTTATCTGCATCCACGGCCATTTCTATCAGCCGCCGAGAGAGAATCCGTGGCTTGAGGCAGTGGAGATCCAGGACTCCGCCTATCCTTACCATGACTGGAACGAGAGGATCAGCGCTGAGTGCTATGGCCCGAATGCGGTTTCAAGGATCCTCGATAATGAAGGCCGGATAGCATCCATTGTCAGCAATTATGAAAAGATAAGCTTCAATTTCGGTCCCACACTTCTCTCCTGGATGGAAGCGAGAGCCCCTGAGACATATCAGGCGATACTGGAAGCCGATAAGCGCAGTGTCGGGCAGCGGTCAGGACACGGCAATGCAATTGCACAGTGTTATAACCATATGATCATGCCGCTGGCCGACTCGCGCGACAAACGCACCCAAATCATATGGGGGATTAAGGACTTCGAACACAGATTCGGGAGGTTCCCTGAGGGGATGTGGCTTCCGGAAGCGGCGGTCGATCTCGAAACACTTGATATCCTCGCGGAGGCTGGAATCAAGTATACGATACTCGGTCCCAATCAGGCGTCAAAAGTACGGCGTATAGGCATTGGCAGGTGGGGAGACGTCGGCGGCGGGCAGATCGATCCGACAAGGGCGTATTCCTGCCGGCTGCCTTCGAACCGCAGGATAAGCATATTCTTTTATGACGGGCAGATATCCCATGCTGTATCGTTTGAAGACAACGTGCTCAGCAAGGGGGAAGCCTTCGCAGCCCGTCTTTTGGCGGGGTTTTCAGATCTTCGTCCCTGGCCCCAGATTTTGAGCGTGGCGCCTGATGGGGAGACCTATGGCCATCATCACAAATTCGGCGATATGGCGCTTGCCTTTGCGCTGAACAATATCGAGACGGATGGACTGGTGAAGCTCACAAACTACGGGGAATATCTGGAAAAGTTTCCGCCGACCCATGAGGTCGAGATACTAGAAAATACATCCTGGAGCTGTGC
>DATHCU010000242.1:0-2392 GCA_035319385.1 Thermodesulfovibrionales bacterium | reverse complement strand
CAAGCAGGTCAAGCACCTCGAGGCAGAGGCATGGGAAGACTTTCTTGACATGGCTATCGGCCAGGCATCTCTCTGGGCGGCAAGAAATATTGAGCCGGATAAGGTTGCATCCGAGATCATGCCGACAGAGCCTTATCTCCTTGGTTCACACGCAGGCTGCGCAGGCTTCTGGGTCAGCGGACCTGGCGATCTTCCGGGAACTCCGGAGCACTACACCTGGGGTTACAACAGGATGTCCACCGTCCCCGGTCTCTTCATGGCAGGTGACGTTGTCGGTGCATCAGGTCATAAGTTCTCTTCAGGCTCGCATGCCGAAGGAAGAATGGCCGCCAAGGCTGCAATTGCTTTCATACTCGACAATCCAGACTATAAGCCGTCGCCAAAATTGTCCCTTGACGAGATTGCGGCCGAGCTTTATCTGCCGTTCGAGATCTATGAAAAATATAAAGTCTACACAACTGATCCCGAGATCAACCCCAACTACATCGGACCGAAGGCGCTTCAGGCAAGACTCATGAAGATCGCTGATGAGTACTTCGGCGGTGTTTCCACCTGGTATATGACTTCAAAGACCATGCTTGAGGAAGGTCTCAGGCAGCTTGATATGCTCAAGGAAGACGCTGGCAAGATGGCGGCGAAAGACCTCCATGAGCTCCTCAGATGCTTTGAGAACTATCACAGGATCCTTTCTGTTGAGGCGCATGCAAGACACATCCTCTTCAGAGAAGAGTCCAGATACCCCGGCTACTATTACAGAGGCGATTTCAACAAGATCGACGACGCCAACTGGAAGTGCTTTACAAACTCCAAGTATAATGCAGAGACAAATACCTGGGAGTTCAAGAAGGTGCCGTACGTACAGATGTATCCATAGTTGATGCCTGATGGGGAGGGCTTGACCCTCCCCATTTTTTTGCGGTCCGGGCAGGATTTTTCTTAATTGGGTGTGCTATAATACTCCCCGTTTAATTAGTAAGTCAGAAAAAGAAGGTTATTTTTTTGGGTATAACCCGCTTTTTATGGCTTACTGCCTTGAAGGAGGTAAATATGGCAGAAAATAAGAAAGTTCTTATAGTTGGAGGCGGTATGAGCGGGCTTACTGCCGCAGTGGAAGCGGCGGAGGCGGGACTTGAAGCTTATATCGTGGAGAAGAGTCCGTATCTTGGAGGAAGGGTATCACAGATAAACAAATACTTCTGGAAACTCTGTCCACCGAACTGCGGGCTTGAGATACAGTTCAAGAGGATCAAAAACAGCCCGAATGTTACTTTCTATACCCTCGCAGAGGTGGAAGATATCAAGGGTGAGGAAGGCAACTTCGACGTGACTGTTAAACTGAATCCGAGGTATGTGAACGACAAATGCGTGGGCTGCGACGCATGCGCGCAGGCTTGTCCCTCCTTCCGGGACAATGATTTCAATTTCGGGATGAACAAGTCAAAAGCAGCATACCTGCCGCATTCGCAGGCATTCCCATTTCAGTATGTCATTGATGCGCAGGCCTGCCCGAAGGATTGCATGAAACCCTGTTTCGATGCATGCAAGTATAATGCAATCGATCTCAACATGAAACAAGAGACGATAAACCTGAAAGTAGGCGCGGTGGTTCTGGCCACGGGCTGGAACCCCTATGATACCGCTAAACTCGATATTCTTGGCTCCGGCAAGATTAAGAATGTCATAACAAATATGATGATGGAAAGGCTGGCAGCCCCTAACGGGCCGACAGGTGGCCGTATAGTGAGACCTTCCGATGGAAAACCTGTTGAGTCGATAGCCTTTGTACAGTGTGCAGGCAGCAGGGATGAGAACCATCTTGCTTTCTGTTCATATATATGCTGCATGGCATCACTTAAGCAGACGCTTTATATCAGGGAGCAAAACCCGGCATCGAAGGCCAGCATCTTTTATATAGACATCAGGACTCCAGGCAGGTACGAGAAGTTTTACTGGCAGGTCAAAGACGATCCGAATGTAACCCTTGTAAAAGGTAAAGTGGCAAAGATAGAGCAGGATGCCGGGTCCGACGATGTAATAGTCGAGGCTGAGGACATGCTCACAGGAGAGAAAGTTCGGACCAAGGCGGACATGGTGGTCCTTGCAACCGGGATGCAGCCGGCCTCGGCAATCCAGGGGGCCTCTTACACGGATGAAGGCTTCGCACTTTCCGGCGCCGGAATGTTTGCGGCAGGTTGTGCCAAGAATCCCCTCGATGTGGCCAAGTCGGTGCAGGATGCCACAGGGGCTGCCGTCAAAGCCCTGCAGACAGGGAAGGGGAGGTAAGCCGATTATGGATAAGAAATACGCACTTTACATATGCTCAGGTTGCTCGATAGGGGAATCGGTTGATGTCGAAAAGATGTCTACAATCGCAAAGAACGCCCTCAAGATT
>DATHCU010000241.1:0-14724 GCA_035319385.1 Thermodesulfovibrionales bacterium | reverse complement strand
GACTTTGCGGAGCTGGTTGCCCTGCATTCCTCGCATCCGTCCAAAGAGAACAAAGGGGAGTTGAGTATGAGACGGCTCGGCATGTCCTCGCAGTTCTACAATGCGGTCTCAGCCCTGAGTCCGGGACAGTACAGCGATGCCGTCAAACTGGCGGATGCCTGCTATATCCTCAAGTTGTTAAGCAGGGTAGCTCCGTCTGAAAGTGAATTTGATAAGGTAAAAGTGAGCATACAGAAGGCGGTGAGAAAAGGCATGGAGGCGAAACGCAGTGATGATTACCTGCAGTCCCTCCGAATCAGGAGAAAAGTGGCGATCAATGAAGGTCTGCTCGCGGAATTGACCAAGGCAGCCGGAGAGATGGATGCCGGCAAGATCAGATCGTCTGACAACCTGGTCGACGTGGGCGGAGATGTGCTGACAGCGGGGGAGTTCATATCCATGCTGAAACAATCCAGGCTGAAAGTGGGGGTAGAAATAATCAACAACTGGATTGAACGAAAACTCATAGACCAGGAGGCGGTTGACAGGAATTACGGCAAGGAGCCGGACCTGCAAGGAATGCTCAACCGCTACGAGAACGAACTGCTCAGACAAATGTTTGTTCAAAAGGTGATTCAGCCGCAAGTCACGATAACGGAAGATAAGCTCGCTGAGTACTACGGCTCGCATCAGCAGGAGTACATGAAACCCGGTCGTTACAAGATAAAGTCCATCACCGTGGCTAATGAAGATGATGCGCGGGGCATCGAAAAGAGTCTTGCGGAGGGCGCTGATTTCACGTGGCTGGCCAAGCGGAAATCAGCTGATCAATTATCCGAAGAGAGCGTTGAAAGGCGGTGGATGTCGCGAGGAGAGTTTCCCGGCAAGGCGGCCGAATTGGTTGACTCCATGAAGATAGGGGACGTCAGCCCGGTGATCCGTACGCCAATGGGCAGGTTCATGATCTTTGAATTGGAAGACAAACAGGAAGGTCAGGTCGAAGGACTTGACCGTGTCCGCGACGCGGTGCGCCAGGCGTATTTCAGTCAGCAGATGAACGGCCTGTTGCAGAAGTATCTGAAACAGTTGAGAGAGAGCACAGAGACAAGAGTGTTCAAGGGAAGGATACAGGCTCTCGAGTCCGGACTCCAGAAATGAACGTGATCCGGCCGGCGAGGCATATTTTTTGGCGCATAAACCATTCGCAAGAAGGAACGAGAAAGTCATGAAAATGTTCGTGCGGGTAATTCTGGTAGGCATTGTATGCCTCGCATACTGCTGTGCTTCTGAACAAGCCTTAAAACGAAAGGGATTCGAGCCGAAGCCGTGTCTGGACTGCCACAAGAGCACGTTTGCCGACTTTCAGAAGAAATTCGTGCATGCTCCTATGGCAAAGAGAGACTGCGATGCCTGTCACCTGAGGCACGGGAAGATAGCTGTCCTCAGCCTCAAGGAAAGGGAAGAGAGGAAATTGTGCCTTCTCTGTCACGCAAAGTTTGCAGATTCCGTCGCGAAAAAGTCGCATGTTCACACTGCGTTGAAAAACGGCAAGTGTCTGCCGTGCCACGCGGCCCATTCTTCTGACAACAGATATCTGCTGAAGAAATCCGGCGGTGAGCAGTGCTTCATATGTCATAAGAAGGAGCTTTTTGTGCGCGCCAAACAGCACAAGCCACTGTCAGACGGCTGCCTCTCCTGTCACGATCCGCATGGCTCACCATACGAAAAGAACCTGACGAAAAATGAGACTGAACTTTGCGGTTCGTGCCATGATTTTGTATCGGCGCGGTTCAAGAAGGCCCATCAGAACTATCCGGTGCAGAAGAGGAAATGCACGGGTTGTCACACGCCGCACAGTTCTGCAAACGGCAAGCTCCTGAGGGTGTCCGTTCACAACCCCGTTCTGGCCGGGCGATGTTCCGAGTGCCATAAGGCGTCTTCTGAGACTGAACCCTTTGGAGTCCAAAACAAGGACAGCGGATTGTGCTACAGGTGCCATGGAAAGCAACAGGCGCTCTTCAGCGAGTCGCACAGGCATCGTCCTGTTGCCGACGGCAAATGCCTGGGTTGCCACAGCCCTCACGCATCGGACTTCCCTAATGTGACGCGCATGCCGGTAAATAATCTCTGCATCTCCTGCCATAGCAAGAAGGCAGAAATACTAAAGACGACTGTCCTGCACAAACCCATAAAGGAAAAGGGCTGCACGGCCTGTCATAATCCGCATGCATCAAGAGACGCTTTTCTGCTTGTTTCTCCGGAAAAAAAGTTGTGTTTCTCGTGCCATGTCAAAACTGAAAATGAGTTGAAAGAGGGAAACGTTCATATCCCGTTTTCCAAGCTGGAGTGCGACAAGTGCCACGACTCACACGGGAGCAATGCCCAGGGGATGCTGAAGGTTTCACTGTCAGATCTCTGTTATACGTGTCACAAGAAGGAAGAAAAAGATTTCTTCAAGACTTATGTGCACACGCCTGTCAGTAACAAGAAGTGCACTTCCTGCCACAGGGCACATGCCGGCAAGAATGCAAAGCTGTTGATCGCGCCTCCAAACAGTCTCTGCATGAATTGTCACAACAATATGTTTGCGGAGGTGAAAGAAGGGATCTCTCACAAGCCTTTCGAGGGCAGATCATGCAGAACCTGCCATAATCCGCATGCCAGCGAATATACCGCATGTACTGAAAAAGCCATGCCGGCCCTATGCTACGGTTGTCACAACAAGATGCAAACGGAAGCTAAGTCCTCGGGCGAAATGCATCTCCCGGCAGAGGAAGGGAAATGCACGGCCTGTCACAGTCCTCATACCAGCAGGATAGGCAGTCTTCTGCTGAACAGGCCCCGGGAACTCTGCTTGTCTTGTCACGAAAGGATTGTGAAGACGAACATAAGAAAGGGTCACATCATTATGGAGAACGGAGATTGTTCCAGCTGCCACAAGCCGCACTTTTCCAGCGCTCCGCACCTTACGAAGGAGCAGGATCCCGCGTTGTGTCTGAAGTGCCACGGAACGGACACTGTCAGCCTCACCAAGATGCATCTGAAGCCCCTCGCGAAGATTAGAGTCTGTCTTTCCTGCCATGAGCCGCACGTGACCGAGAAGCCCGGTATGTTGAGAGAAATAAAACACAGCCCATTTGCAAAGGGAGATTGCAGGGATTGCCATGAATAATAGAATGTTTGCACTATTTCAGATGGTATTGTTCGTCTTCGTACTCTGTTTGGGCCAGGCTTTTGGTCAGGGAGAACTGAAGGAAAAAGTGCCTGATCTCTGTTACAGATGTCACATAAAACTAAAGGACCGTCTCTTGAGCAGCAACGTGCATTTCCCATTTAAAGAAGGGAAATGCACCGTATGCCACAGTTCTCATGCCGCTGGCAGGAGGGGCTTGCTTAGGGAAGAGATAAAACCCCTTTGTCTGGAATGTCATCAAGCCGTCAGGAGTTCGCTGAAGAAGAAGTATGTTCACAGGGCTCTGAAGAACGGCGTATGCACGGATTGCCACTATGCCCATGGGGGCGAGAATCGATATTTACTTGTGAGAAATCAGAAGGATTTGTGCTGGCTTTGCCATGAGGGTCTGAAAGAACAACTCAAGAATCCCTCTGTTCACCGTCCGTTTAAGGATGGCGAGTGTTCTTCGTGCCACAGCCCGCACGCGTCCGATGAGAGGACCCAATTTGCAGGGAATGTGAACAAGGTTTGCCGCAAATGTCATGCCCCGAGATGCAAGGCGGGAGACGTCTCCATTGCCTCGGCGGTCGAAAAGATGGACTGCGGCACTTGTCACAGCGGACATTCTTCGTCACACAAGGCCCTGCTCGGGCCGTCAGGACACAAGGCATTTCTGGACGAAAAATGTGAACAGTGTCACAACCCGATGATCAGTGACTCCAAGATTACGACCAGGAAACCCGTAAAGGAACTCTGTAGCGGCTGTCACAAGAAGGAGTTGCTGTCCACAAAGGAAGACGACGTTCATCTTAGTGCAAAAAGAGGGGGCTGTCTGATGTGCCACAGGCAGCACGCATCTCAGAAGCCGAATCTGACAATAGCCGAATCTGAGGCGTGTGCGGAGTGTCACGAAAAGACCGAGCGGAAGACGCTGCTCATGGAGAAGGCTTTGAAGTCAATAAAGTGCGCGCCGGTGAAGGACAGAAAGTGCTTTGAGTGCCATGTGCCCCCACATTCGAGCAATCCCCTCTATCTGAAGGAAGACAAGATCAAGTCCTGTGCGCGCTGTCACGAGGGGCAGCACAAGGTGACGCATCCTCTCGGGAAGGACACCAAGGATCCGCGTGACGATCAACCCATAACATGTGTGACCTGTCACAGTATGCACTCCTCGAAGGCAGAGTTTATGCTCTATTACGACAGAAAGAGGCAGCTCTGCATACAATGCCATAAGAAATAGACATGCGCATTTATCAGCCGCAAATAGGAAACGCCGCACATGAGAGAAAGCACCGGACGATAGGAGGGGCCTTGTCCATGGCCTCCTTGTCGATACTGTTTCTCTTCCTGTCACAGGTTCATGCAAATATAACGGGACAGTGCAGCAACTGCCACACGATGCACAACAGCCAGAACGGACAAGCTGTGAACCAGGGAGACTCTGCCTGGGGTGAATCATATGCCTCAGATGAACCTCTGCCCAATTTGTTGATAGCGAGCTGCATCGGCTGCCACAGCTCTACCGACGGCCAGACATTGAAGCCTTTTCCTGGAGGGGTGAGCGTCCCCATTGTCTTCAATACGAGCGGATATCCTGTGAATGCCCTGGCCGGAGGAAACTTCTATTGGGTCTCTCCGGGGATCGCAAGCTCTGAGAACGATACAAAGGGTCACAATATATTCGGTGCAAATCCCGATGACAATCTGAGTGAAGCCCCCGGAGACCCGAGGGGAGGCTCATGCGGCGGCGTTACAGCCTGTCACAAAAACCTGAATTCAACTACGGCCCCGGGGTCATTTGGTTTTACCAGCCCGCGCCAGGGGTGCACGAAGTGTCACATGATAGGGACTGAAACGCCGAAGGGTTACCATCATAAGAACAGTAGTGATGTGGTCAGGGATAGCCCATCCGACGGCTGGTACAGATTTCTGGCGGGGCATCAATCAGGTGCGGGCAGTGGGGTCTCCGGAATCGGGGATAATGACTGGCAGTATACGACGAACAGTAACGATCACAACGAGTATCTCGGCTATTCAGGGCCCAAGACCTCTGAGGGAGGTTTTTCCGCTCTCGGGAACACAGTGACCGCTTACTGCACCGGGTGTCACTCCGTATTTCATATTGAAAGAAACAGCACCGACAGCGTATGGATCAGGCATCCTTCCGATGCTATTATCCCCAATTCCGGGGAATTCGCAAATGCCTTCAGCAGCGGATTCGATCCTCTTGTTCCGGTAGCCAGACCTGATCTGTCCGGATGGACAGGGCCGAGATCGAACGCCACGATAGGAGCAGGAGGGGACTTGGTCATGTGCCTTTCGTGTCACCGCGCGCATGGCTCTCCGTATCCCAAGTTGCTGCGATGGGACTACAAGGGATGGCCCGGAAACGGCCAGACAAACGGGTGCAACGTCTGTCATGCCGCCAAGAACTGAGCACGGAGGACGAATGAGACTTGAGAAACTCATAAGATCGAAATGGATCGTGGTATGCGTCTGGCTGAATGTTATAGTCGGGAGTTTTCATCCAAGGATTCTGGAGTGCGGCACATATTTGAATTCAGCACACGGGAATTCAGGGTACGGAGTTAACAGGATAGCCATTTTCAATACGGGTTATTCAAGAGGTAATTGTGCACATTGTCATGAGCAGCATGCGTGCATCAACGGGCAGGAACCAAGTCCTGCGGGAGGAGAGGCTTCTCCTTTCGCACTCTTTTCAGACAACTTCACTAGCCAGTCTGATGATTTCTGTTTTGAGTGCCACAAGGGATCGGGTTCCGTACAGACATCCTTTTCACGCACAAACTATAATTACAGCTACTGGTTTGGAGGAGACACGGTGCATCATTCTTCTCCCGATAATATTTATGATGCCTTCAACCCTTCTGCCGGATCTTCCCACAACCTTCAGGATATCCTGAATTTTGTTAAACAGAAGTGGCCTGAGACGTACAGTGAGGAGTCAAATCCCTGTAACGCATGCCATAACCCGCACGTGTCGCAGCGGGGTTATCCGGTTGTCAGGCCTACGGACCGGAATAATGCGTGGGGTGATTCTGCTGGTGAGAGGATGAGCGACTATGCCGCAGCCCATGGGGGGCAATACATGGCGCCGTTCAGATATAACTCAACAACCACATATGAACCGGACGGCTCGGCTACCACAGACGGTTCCAATCTGCCAGACTATGTCACGTTCTGCATGGACTGCCACAATGCGTCAAACTTGATATACAGCACGACTCTTGGCAGAAATCTCCAGAAGATCGACTGGGCTCGACAGAGTCCGACGTATCTGGGCGGCATTCCTTTCTGTGACAACCCGGGCGACGTTCACGGATCCATAAGAAGGTGTTCTGATAGCGACGGCAAATATCAGGGCGAATGGAAGAGTTGCGGGTGTATTAAGGACAATAGCTATGGTTTTGCATCCGGTTTTTGTCGAGGTGCGCCTGTGGACGGCAACGGCTGCTGCCTATCAAGCGGAAAAACGGTGCCGGCTCCGGCATGGTGGGGAGATTTGAGACCCCCGTACATAACAGCCAACTATCAGAATTTTGTTCTTAACTGCACGGATTGTCACGAACCTCACGGAGCGGTGCACGGCAACGGAACCGCGATCCCGCACCTCCTGCGCAAAACAGCGAACGGTCACTATAACAAGCAGTGTGCCGGTGGTCCCGGGAACCCGTGCAGCTGGGAAGAGGAGTTCTGCAGGAGTTGCCATCACCACAGAGAAAGTGCGGCAGCCGAGGTCTATATTCCCGAATTTGACAGAACCGTTACCCTCAATGGAGGCCACTGCGGAAACTTCGGAAGTTGTTTGAACTGCCACGCGCATAATCTGTGCGCCAAGTGTTATGCCTGCTGGTATTGCGGAGCGCCTTTCGGAAAGTCCACTAATTCCTTTTGAGAAGCGGCCAGGTCGGTTTATGTATCAAAGTTCTTTTTCATATATCCTGTATTTCTTATACAATCTTCCGCCGATCATCTCGACCAGTCTCTGGACAGGGATATTGTCCTCCAATATCCATGAGAAATCAACACGTTTGTAGCCTCCTCTTTTCACGCCTTTGAAGGCCTCCCTGAAGAGCAGGGCATCAACACCCCTATTGCGGTATTCGGCTTTTGTTCCGAGGAGCAGCATCCTGAGGTCCTTGATCTTCTTTGAATAGTATAAGGCCTTCACGATAGTGAGGGGATTCAGCCTGCCGTTCATATGTTTCAGCACAAAGTTGAAATCAGGCAGCAGGCCGAGAAACCCGACGGGTTCACCGTTCTTTTCAGCGATTATCGTCATATCGGGTACTAATACAGGCTTGAGATTGTTTCCCAGGAAAATGAGTTCTTCGTCCGTCAAAGGTATGAATCCCCAATTATTTGCCCAGGCTGAATTATAGACTTCCTTGAATATCTTCATGTCAGCCTCAAACCTCTTCTTGTCGATATGCCTCACGGTAATGCCATATTTTGAAGCTATATCCGCTACCCGGAGAATCTTTGGTGGAAGTTCGTCAGGAGTATCAAGTATGTAGGCAAAGAGGTCCTTTGACTTGCTCATTCCACACTCCTCCATCAGCGTGTGATAGTGAGGGGGATTATACGGCATCATGAGCATCGGCGGACTATCGAAGCCTTCCAGAAGCATGCCGCACTCTTCATTTGTGGAAAAGCTCATCGGACCCCTCATGACTTTCATACCTTCGTCTTTGAGACATGAGGAGACTTTATCCAGAAGGGCTTCTGCCACTGACCGGTCATTCACAGCTTCAAAAAAACCGAAAAATCCCGCCCCGTCCTTGTGAAATTCAAGATGCCTGTGATTGACTATGGACGCGGTCCTTCCGGCTATCTGTCCGTCTTTCTTCGCTAAAAAGTATCTCACGCGAGCATGGAGAAAGAAAGGGTTATTCGGAGAAAACTGCTTCTTCAATTCAGATTTCAGCAGGGGAACGTAAAAAGGGTCTCTTGAATACAGCCGGAACGGGAAGTCTATGAAGTCATCAAGGTCACGACCGGAAGTGACCTCGATAACTTCTATGCCGCCTGAGTTCATCAGTTCTCAGTCAGTGTCAGGGGACTGAAATGCCTGTATCAATGAGCGGGCCGCAATCATTGATTATATCAACCCCAGCTTCTTCCCAACTTTTTTGAAGGCGGAGACAACTATGTCGAGATGCTCGTCTGTGTGGGTTGCCATATAGCTTGTTCTTATCAGGGCCATGCCGGCGGGGACCGCTGGAGTGACAGCAACATTAGCGAAGACACCTTCTCCCTGCAGCATAACGGCCATCAGGAATGCCTTTTCATCTTCTCCGACAATGACCGGAATAATCGGCGTCTGGCTGTTGCCGACTTTGAACCCAAGTTCTTTAAAGCTCTCAAGCATTCTGTTTGTGTTTCTCCAGAGCTGCGCCCTGCGCTCGGGCTCATTTTCGATAATGTCTATCGCAGCGCTCACAGAGGCAACCGACGCGGGAGGAGGGCTTGCGCTGAAGATGAGGGGCCTAGCTATATGTTTTATGTAGTGGATTATGTCCGCGTCTCCTGAAATAAATCCGCCGATCGATGCCAGCGATTTGCTGTAGGTGCCCATTATGAGATCAACTCCGCTCTCCACACCAAAATGCTCTGCCGTGCCGCGCCCCGAGTCTCCGAGAACACCGATGCCGTGCGCGTCGTCAACCATCAGGCGTGCGCCGTACTGGCGGGCAAGGGCGAGAATTTCCGGCATCCTGGCAATATCACCTTCCATGCTGAAGACCCCATCGATCACGATCAGCTTGTCCCTGTCTTCATATTCTCTCAACACTCTGTCAAGGTCCGTCATGTCGTTATGCCTGAATTTCTTCACTTCACCGAAGGAGAGTCTGCAGCCGTCAATAATGCTGGCGTGGTCCATTTTGTCTATTACGACAACGTCATCCTTGCCCACGAGCGCCGAAATTACACCAAGATTTACCTGAAAGCCGGTAGAGAAGATCAAGGCTGCTTCCTTGCGCATAAAGCGGGCAAGCTTCTCCTCCAGCTGAACATGGATGTCAAGAGTCCCGTTGAGAAAGCGTGACCCCGCGCAACCGGTTCCGTATTTCTTAATTGCCTCAATTGAGGCTTCTTTTACCTTTGGATGATTAGTAAGACCAAGGTAGTTGTTTGAGCCGACCATGATCATCTTCTTGCCGTCGAGGACGACTACCGGGTCCTGGGCGCTCTGAATAGTTCTGAAAAAAGGATATAGCCCGTGAGATATCAGAGTCTTTGCCTTGTCAAATCTGAGGCACTTATCGAAGATATCAGTAGATTTCTTTACAGCCATCTGTGAATCCTGTACCAATCCGCCGTCCATTTTATTCCTTCCTTTAATCCAACCTTCGGTATAAATCCGATTTCCTCTCGCGCCTTTGTCGAATCACAAATCCAGTACGCATGCTGGAAATCTTTTATCCTGTCTCTGTTGATTATGCCCCGGCTGTTCAATTTTTCTCCGATGTATGCGAAAAAAGGCATAACGCATTTCGGCACCCGCAAGGGAGTTGTCTTTGTCTCAAGCGCAGAGGATACTTCCAATGCTATCCTTTCACCCGAGTAAATGTTGTTGTCGCTGAGAAAATAGACTCTGCCTTCAGCCAGTTTGCTCTCAGCACACAATATAATACCACGAACGAGGTCTTCAACATAAAGTAATGAATAATAACATTTTCCGAGGTCAAAGAAAAAACCTTTTTTTGCCATTTTGAATATCATCAGCATGTCTCTGTCCCTGGGACCATAGACCGCCGGGGGTCTCAGAATCGATACAGGGATTGTATCCTTAAGCCTCAGCACAGCTCGTTCCCCTGCGAGTTTACTGCGGCCATAACTCGAGACGGGGGATGGGTTGCAGTCCTCCCGCAGAGGGGACATGGTGAGGCCGGGACCTGCAGCCGCCAGACTGCTCAAGTAAACAAAACGCCTTAGTCGGGCGCTCTTGTCAACGAGGGCTTGCATAAGGTTCTCAGTGCCTTTTGCATTTATGAGGAAGAATTCTTCTTCTGACACAGACTTTGTCAGCCCTGCGAGATGAAACACATAGTCGAAATTGTCCTGCAGACCCCTGAGGGATTCAAGGTCGGTGCAATCCCCTTTGACGATCCTCACCCCGAGGTTTTCGATCCACTTCAGGTTCGAGGTATTCCGGGAAAGACATGTGACGTCGTAGCCTTTCTCAACAAGTTTTTCACAGAGATGGCTTCCTATGAAGCCCGTAGCCCCTGTCACCAGAGCCTTCATCATGTCCGATCATTCCCGGCGACGAATGCACGGAGTGTCAAGATATGTCTGTTCTGCCTCATATTGATCGGTGGGCCCGGAACAGATCAGCGGCCCATGGACTCGAGCCTTGCTATCCTTTCTTCGATGGGTGGATGGGTGCTGAAGAGTTTCAAAAGGGCGCCGCCTGACAGAGGATTGACAATAAACATATGCGAAGTCGCAGGGTTGGCGTCCATCTGGATCCTCTTCGATGCCATATCAAGCTTTCTGAGGGCTTCTGCCAGGTATCTGGGATTTCCGGCGATACGCGCGCCGCCTTCATCAGCCACATACTCTCTCGATCTCGATATTGCCATCTGCACGATCATCGCTGCAATTGGGCCTACTATCATCATAACGATCGCTGCCACAGGACTGCCCCCTTCATCGTCGTCTCCCCTGCTCCCGCCGAAGATCATGGCCCACTGTGCCATCTGCGCAAGATAGCTGATAGCACCGGCAAAAGTGGCGGCAATCGTGGCTATCAGGATATCCCGGTGTTTTACATGGGCAAGTTCATGGCCTATGACACCTTGAAGTTCTTCATTGCTCAGGATGCGCATTATTCCCGTGGTGACAGCAACCGCAGCGTGAGCCGGATTTCTCCCGGTCGCAAAGGCATTGGGCTGTTCGCCCTCAATAATGTACACTCTCGGCATAGGTATTTCCGCCTTTTGCGCGAGCCTTCGGACAGTCCCATACAGTTCTGGTGCGTCCGCCTCGGAGACTTCTCTCGCACCGTACATCTTAAGGACTATCTTGTCGCTGAACCAGTAGGTAAACAGATTCATGCCAAGAGCAATAATTAGACCTATGGTCATCCCATGTCTACCGGCCATCGCTCCACCCGCCGCGATGAATATGACGGTCAGAGCAACAAGGAGCACCATTGTCTTCAAGTTATTCATATTTGAAATTCCTCCGTACGCAGTATAGTTTATCGAATGCTAACTGAGTAATAGTATCGCATCACCGAGATAGTTTTCAATACCTATTGAGAACCGTAAGAATGGAGGCCCGATAAAAGGAGGTTTACCCCGAGATAGGTGAAGATGACTGCCGTGAAACCTATGACAGCCACAATGGCTACCTTCTTCCCCTTCCAACCCCTCATCATTCTACCGTGGAGATAGAAGGCATATATGAACCATGTTATGAGAGACCAAGTCTCCTTGGGGTCCCAACTCCAGTATACGCCCCATGCCTGGTCAGCCCAGATCGCGCCGAAGATGAGTCCGCCGAGTGTAAAGATAGGAAACCCCACGGCTATGCTCCGGTATGTAATCTCATCGAGCATGTTGGGGGTCACACTGAACTTTTCGAGTATCCTTCTCAGGATATACCCATATTGCCAGACAATCGCAAGCACGGCAAGAGAAGCCACCCAGCTCAGTATTCTTATCCCGGACGAGGGACTCATGAAGGAGGTCTTAAACAGGTAGCTCTTAATGAACTCCTCCGGCCTCACTTTTACCTTGAACGTCAGGAAATCGATTCCCATTGTGACAATAAGAATTGCAAAGATACCCAGTATGAACGTCCAGAACAGATATGAGGGTTCGGTCTTCTTCTCAGACGTCATTATGAGGTACATTAGCCCCGTTCCAAAAGAGAGCGCAAACGCGGCATAGGAAATAAAACTCATTGTCACGTGCGCAAGCAGCCAGTTGCTCTTCAATGCCGGCACAAGGGGCTGGATCTCTTTTGAGACGCCTGTCAGATCAATGAAAGCCAGCACAAGCCCGGCAATCGGCGTTATGAACGCGCCGAATGAACGGTTCTTGAATCTGAATTCGATCACCAGATATCCGAGGATGAGGCACCAGACAAAAAACGACATGGACTCATAAAGATTTGTCAGTGGGACCGATCTCAGGATTCCCATGCCGCTGAGGTCTGCGAATTCATGCCATCTCAGCAGAATCGCGATTGTCTGCGAAACCCAGCCGACTATCGTGACCGTTGTAGCGACCATGCCGATTGGTGCTTTCTTGAACGCCAAATACGTAATATATAACATCATGGCGGTGATATAAGCCATGGTTGATATGCCGAAGAAAAGGGAACTCTCCATCTATTTATCTCCTCCCTGTCTTGAATTCAGAACGGAGGCGAGCTTTTCTATCTTCCTTTCGAGCGCGCCCCTGTTCTTATTAGTATTCGCACCTATGATAATCCGCGCACCCGATTTTTCCTGAACGAGCTTTACCCATAATTTCTGATGGCTCATGAAAAAAGCGATGAAGAGGCCGATACTCATTAGTATGCATCCGAGATATACAACCCACACGCCAGGGTCTTTCCTCACCTGAAGTCCGGTGTACTCAACTCCCCAGTAATTATCGAATTCAACCCTGTTGCCATCGGGGAGCTGCCACGTCTCCGGGTTTCTCTTGAATATCCACCCCGAAAACAAGTGTTTGCCGGCTTCTGTAAAATCGATAAACACCGCGGGGTTGTTCATCATGTCAGCGTAAGTGAACGGCTGTCCGTTCATGATCCGCAAGGCCGGACTGAAATTCTGAATCTTCCCGGTAACATTAGTCCCAGGAATCTGGAATGAATCCCCCATCCTCAGATTAAGGACTGATGACTTGCCGTCTTTGGAGACTACGGAAAAGATGAAAATGCCGTTGCCAAGACTGTTTGGGATGAGTCCGTAGCTGGATTGATAAAAAGTAATACCCTCGTATGTCAGAGGGTCGTTTACTGTGATCGACTTCTTCATCACTTCTTTGCCGTTCTTGATCACTGTAAGCCAGCTTCTGTATTCCTTGGGCATGTCCGACATGCCATAGAATTCAACGTCAAAATTATCGCACCTGACATAAAAGTCCAGGTTCAGTTCCTTGCCACCTCCAAAGGCGGTATTGGAGACGGTCCCCTCACCAACTTCCATAAAACCTTTGAACCCGAATTCTCCACCCACCAATGCACCGGCCAGGATAATGAGTATGCTGAAATGGGTCAGGTAGACACCGAGTCTGCTGTAGTTCCCTTTCTGCGCCAGAAACTGGAGTCCCTTTTCCTCTTCCCGCACACTGCAGGAGAAGCCGATGCCTTTAGCAGCCTTCAACACCAGGTCCCTGAGACTATCCATGGATCCCTTTATGGTAAATTCCTTGTGTATCAGGAATTTTTTGATAGTCTCTTCAGGGAGGGGGCTGATCGGTTCAGTTGCCAGACTCCATATCCTTGGCAACCTGTCAAGAGAGCAGACTATCAGATTAACCGCGAAAAGAACGAGGAGGGCAAGAAACCACCAGGATCTGTACATATCCATAAAGCCCAATGCATTAAAAAACGTGTAAAGACCCGGTGCGGCGGACTCGCCGAAAATACGCGAGAGCACCTGGATATTTTTCGCCTGTTCAGCGCGCTGTTCGAGTACCGTTCCTACGACCGATGTTGCCGCGATAAGGGTGAAAATAAGGACTGCAAACCTTACGGATGCAAAAAAATTCCAGATTTTATCTATGAACGATTTATTTTTTTCTTGTTTCAAATCAGACACCTCACGAAGTCAATAGTTTAATATTTTCAAGTTCGAGAAGACAAGGATTTGTTCCCGGGATACAATCTTTCAGACAATAACTTCAACCCTGTTTCTGCCCATCCTCTTAGCAGAGTACAGAGCGTCATCGGTTCTCTTAATAAATGTGTCTTCTGTATCATCACCAGTAAACTGTGTTACCCCAAAGCTCACCGTAACAGTTCCGACTTGATCAAAGCTGTATTCCTCCGCAGATTTTCTGACCCTTTCTGCCAATATCTCAGCCCTCCTGACGTCGGTGTCCGGAGCAATTATGATGAACTCTTCACCGCCCCAGCGCACGAGATAATCGGTTTCTCTGAGGTCCATCTTCACAATCTGGGTAAGGGTCTGGAGGACGTAATCGCCGACAGCATGACCGTAGGTATCATTCACCTTCTTGAAATGGTCGATGTCGAACATTATCAGGGACAACGGGTGGTTGTACCTTTTTGCCCTTTCGATCTCCCTTTTCACTATCTCATCATATTTTATCCTATTGTAGACTTGTGTCAAGGTATCTGTCGTGGCCAGTGTCTGCAAGTCGCTCTCAAGGCGCTTGCGCTTGGTGATATCCCTCACAATGCCCGAATAGAAAGTCTTCTGTCCAACCGTCCACATCGCGACAGAGAGTTCAATCGGGAATTCTTCGCCGGTTCTCCTCAGCGCGCGCATCTCCTTCGTCTTGCCGATATACCTCGATTTACCCGTCAATCTGATCCGTTCCAATCCCTCCTGATGCGCT
>DATHCU010000240.1:0-3152 GCA_035319385.1 Thermodesulfovibrionales bacterium | reverse complement strand
ATAAGTTGTACGCGGATGTATGTTCTGCAATATGCAAAGAAAACGAATTGGCAGTGTGGATCGGGCACATTCTTGGCACAATCAAGGCGGACTGGACGATCGAGGTGCAATGGAAAAACCTAACGCACTGAAAACGAATCTGAATCTGGTGCCGGTGGTGGGAGTCGAACCCACACGAAGTTGCCCTCACCGGATTTTGAGTCCGGCGCGTCTGCCAATTCCACCACACCGGCATTGACGATTGCGTGAAAGAAACAGCAGGATGCGGAGTCTTTTATACTATCATAGATGCCCATAAAGTATCAAAAAAAGCCCCTCGTCATGCCCAAAAAAGTAAGATGCCGAGAAGCGCCTGTTCGCTTATTCTCCCCGTGAAGGAGAGATTTTCCTGATCAGCCCGAATTGGATTCCGATACCTAATATTACAAGGCAAATGAAGAGAACTGCAGTTAAGTCCTGCCCGAGGTGGAAGGACTGCAAAATAAGTGTGGCCCCCAGGATAGAGGAAAGGATGATCAAAGCCCAGCCGAATACAGCCCTCATAAGGAGAGCTCCGACCAGACCTCCCACAATGAAAATAAGCCAATGGTAATTAGCGGTACTTATACCAAAGGCCTTCAACAGTTCGACTAGCAAATAACCTCCGGCGAAAAAACCGCCGCCTATCACGGCAAACTTCTGAAGAAAGATGGCGACCATGGCTCCCAGTGCCCCGGAAACCAGGGCGATTATGAGTATGACGTCATGAGACAGGCCATGGATCGTTCGCTCAGCAAAATCAAAACCGAACGCAAAGCCGACGACACCGAGGAACAGCCAGAAAAGTCTGCGCCCCATAATGAGCAGCCCGATTCCAAGAAGAAGCCTGAAGAGCGCCATAAGTTGCCTCCCTCCAATAATAGTCTAACACGTGAGAGAGAGAATGATCAGATCTGCAGAGCCCCTGGCACGTCATATGAAAGTCAGATCAATTGCCGACAGTCCTACGTATGCGATGGTTGAAAGAAATATTCCTACTTCCCTATGCAGAAGTCGCTGAATATCCTGTTAAGAATCTCCTCGGTTGTAACTGCTCCTACGATCTCTCCGAGACTGTCAAGTGAAGCCCTTATCTCAATGGCTACGATTTCCAGGGGTTGCGTTTCTATCAGTGCCATTCTCGCCTTTTCTAGCGATTCTGCGGCCCTCTCCAGAGAAGTCTTATGGCGCAGATTCGATACTACGACGCCTTCCCGCTCTTCTTTCCAGTTTTTAACGCACGAATCAACCACCTTGTCTTTCAGGTCCTCGACCCCATCTCCACGGGTTGCGGATATCGACAGAAACGCTGTAGAAGGCAGGTCGAAAGATGAAAAAGAAGCATGATCTATAGCAGCGGGGAGGTCGCTTTTGTTGAGGACATAAATAGCGGGCTTATTCATTACCTTCCTTAATACCTCGAAATCTTCCTCTCTCAACGGTTCGCTGCCGTCGAAAATCGCGAGGACGATGTCTGCATTTTCAATGCTTTGCAGGCTTCTTCTAACGCCTTCCTTTTCAGCAATGTCCTGCACCTGACGTATCCCCGCGGTATCCATAATCCTTAGAGGCAGACCCTTTATATTCAGGTGCTCTTCCAATATATCTCTAGTAGTGCCTGGAATTTCAGTCACAATAGCACGGTCTTTTTGCAAAAGCGCATTAAGCAGAGAGGATTTGCCCACATTCGGTCTTCCGACGATCGCCGTTTGCAGACCCTCTCTGAAGAATCTTGCTTCATCATATGTCTTCAGAAGACCGCTCAGATTGTCTCGAACGAGGTCCATTGCGTTCAGTAAGTTCTTCACTGATGAAGTCTCAATCTCATCCTCAGGGAAATCGATATCGGCCTCGAGATGAACGCAGACATCGGTCAGCTGGTCCCGTAAAGATGTGATCTTAGCGAACAGAGTTCCCTGGAGCTGTTCAACCGCGATTCTCCTGCTTTCGTCGGTTTTGGAGCGTATCAGGTCTAGGACCGCCTCAGCCTGGCTTAAGTCTATCCTCCCGTTGAGAAAAGCCCTTTTCGTGAATTCCCCCGGTTCTGCAAGACGGGCACCATGCCGGAGGACAAGTTCGAGGGTTTTGCGCAGAGTGACCATGCCGCTGTGGCAGTTTATCTCCACAATGTCTTCCATGGTGTAAGAATGAGGAGACTTCATCACAGAGGCGAGGACTTCGTCAATCTTAGCGCCGGAATTCGGGTCGACTATGAGTCCGTAAAACAACCGGTGTGACCCTGAACCCGCGAGAGTCTTTCCCTTTGGGGAGAGGAAGACCGAGTCCGCTATCCTGAGCGCCTCTTTACCGCTTAACCTTACGATCCCGATTCCACCTTCGCCCAAGGGTGTGGAAATCGCTGCTATAGTGTCGTCGGTGAACATAAGGATAGTATAACTTAGCCAGGCTGGCCGGTGACTTCTTCTGTGTGGTCACGGAATTTGACTGCCGGCAAAAAAATCAGCGCAAATATTCTTTCCTGAGTTGCAATTGCCGATGTCTGAATGGTCTGATTAGAAAAGCGCAATCAGATACGTGATTTAAGCAGCTTGTTTGGCCACTTTGCGGTTTACATAGAACTGCTGTGAAATGCTGAAGATGTTATTGATAAGCCAGTAAAGCACAAGGCCTGAAGCGAAGTTCAGGAAGAGGAATGTGAATATGACAGGCATGAACATCATCATCTTGTTCTGTGTTGGATCAAGGGATGTGGGTGTCATCTTCTGCTGGATAATCATGGTGGCCCCCATAACGATCGGCAAAGGACCCAATGCAAATCCGCCGATAAAGGGGATTGCGGATGGGATGTGTCCGAACAAAGTGTCGGGCGCCGAGAGGTCCTTTATCCAGAGCATGAAAGGAGCACTCCTCAGTTCGATGGCTATGAGTAGTATCTTATATAATGCAAAGAACACAGGTATCTGCAGTACGATGGGAAGGCAGCCGCCCAAGGGATTTACCTTATGGGTCTTGTATATCTCCATCATCTCCTTCTGCATCCTCTGCGGATCTTTCTTGTATTTTTCGCGTATCTCAGCCATTTTAGGCTGCACTTCCTGCATCTTCTTCATAGACTGTTGGCTCTTATTAATAAGCGGAATGAAAGGAATTCTCGTAACAATCGTGAGGAGGAT
>DATHCU010000239.1:0-2302 GCA_035319385.1 Thermodesulfovibrionales bacterium | reverse complement strand
ACTTGGGACCCATCTGAATGTGCTCTCATCAACCGTTCCAACCCACGCAGAGCCGCTTATGATTTGAACCTCTTGTCCGACCTCGCACTCCTGAATCTCCTAGTCTTTTTCGAGAGCCATCCCACGCGCTTTGTCTGAAAGGCATCGATCTCAGGAACATAGGGTTTTATGTCAAGCAACGGGGTGCCGCTGAGGATGTCCAGGTCTTCAATATAAAGAACCCTGCCGTCAACTTTTCTGAGCCTGACGACTGATATCCCTACCGGATTAGGCCTCTTCGGCGCCCTCGTTGCGAATACGCCTCGCAGCTCATCATCGAGGAACGGCTTAACCAACAGAGAGTAATTCTTCGAGCGATGAAAACTGTATATCAATATGAGATGAGAAAAACCTTCGATGTCCTTCAGCCCCTTGGCAAGGGAAGGCCTGATCTTTATCGTCCCCTTTACTCCCCTACCGCCTTTTGCCTGTATCGGCATGTCGTGTGCATTCTTAAAGGGAGTGTGAATCGTACCGATAGGCGCAAAGGTTAATTGCTTCATTTTCCTCGGTTCAATGAGAAATGCACGATAATGCCGGCTATACAGGGTTTAGTATCTTGTCTATGACCGTTCTGGCGACAACGAGCGGATCGATATAGATCGATTCCATATCCTGCTCCAGGTCGCGCTTGTTGGAGAGATATGTGATCCTATCCTGCATTCTGGCCCTCAGGTATTCAAGATATTTTACGTCATGAGAGGGCTTATACTTGCGGTCATAATCGTTACAGAAGATATCATTTCCGTTCTTGGGGACCGAAAGACCATAGAAACGCTTCCAATCTCGCCATTCGATGCTGCCCCGTACGAGTTCGGTGACGATCTTAAGGGAAAGCTCTTTTGGGATGTCGGTCAGCTCGCCCGGCATTCCAAAGGCGTGGGTATTCATGACATAGCATTCGCAACCCGCCTTGAAGAGCTTTAAGAACTGCTGGCAATCCACCGTAAGCGGATGCACACGGAAGGGATTTGCAAAGGGTTCGATCACGAGCTTCTCAAGCTCCTTGGGATCGACATTCTCCACTCCCTTGGCCCGCATAGTAGACAAGGATGCCCCCATCGTAACGGACAGCACCGCAGAGTTAACCCTGCATATTGGGGGAAGAGACGGGTCTTTCTGGAGCCAGATCACCTTCTTTGGGGCTTCACAGTAGTCAGCATAGTTGAACATGTCGCGGCTCTTTATGCAGCGGCCGTTCGCATTGCGAATGTCTTCGCCCAGCAGTTTACGCCCTCCGTCAGATGTGCCTACTACGGCAACGTTCTGGGCTGAGAGATAGTATTTTATATCAGGATCGTTGAACTTCATGGAGTCTGTCTTATCGAAGAGCGCAGGCTCCAGCGCAACTGTTATGTTGTCTTCAAAATCGATTAGAAACGCGTCATCGTGTATTACAGTGACTTTTTCATCGGGTTTCAGCGTTCCCGCGTGGTCGTGGCTATTGGTGATTGAGGATTTGCCGCTGCCGGAAAGCCCGAAGACCGCCACAGGCGGATTGTTGCCTATTGTTTTGATGCCTCCATGGCATGCAACCATATTATGGCGCACGCCGATCGTCCATCCGAGAGTGAGCGTCCCCTTCTTCCTTTCACCGAAGTAGCGCATTCCCAGTATAGCGATGCAATTCTCTGTCTCATCGATTATGACAAGTCCCGACGGATATTCCGGGTTTGACCACTCAGGGTCTGCCAGGACGAGTATGTCCGATTCATTCAGTGCCGCGGATTCGCCGTAAATGCTGTCCCAGGGGTTCATAAACGGGGTGAAGTTGAGTCCCCAGTCCAACATGTTCTTTGCGTCGGTCGCCGGGCTAAGAAGATGTGCCTTTACCATGAAATGCTTGTGCAGACCTACAATCCCCTCGAGCCAGAGGCCGGGCCTGCGATTAAGGTGGAAGACAGCCTCCAGAAGGATAAGCTTCAACTTGTCGCGATCCGCCTTGCCCAATTGACGGACGAGTTTTCTCGCCTTGGCTGTTCTGCCCACAACTCCGCCGTCGTTCGAAACGAGAATCTTAGCGTCTTTAGGAAGTCCGAATAGTTCCGGCTTGTACATGGGTTCAGTTGTGCTCATAACTTCGGGCTGTTGCAATGCCAGATCATAGAGTTCCGCCATTGTGGTCCGTCTGACCGAATTTGCATAGAACGCGCTGCCGATGATGGCCCTCCAGGAAGAGGTAACCTGTTTCTTAACTGATGCCATTTTTTCTCTCCTTAACCTGTCCCGAATCTTCGGCCCCCGGCCCGGGGCACGAGATTAC
>DATHCU010000238.1:0-4026 GCA_035319385.1 Thermodesulfovibrionales bacterium | reverse complement strand
AATGGCAAGCGAGATCGTCACTACAGCCGGCAGAGCTTCCGGAATTGCAGCCACGGCAAGAGAGACCGCGGTGAGCAACATCGTTAAGGGCGCTTCTCCCCGAAGAATTCCTATTACAAATATGACTCCACAAATTACAAGCACAGCAGCCCCCAGTTTCCGTCCGAACGCCGAGAGCCTCTTCTGGAGGGGGGTCTTACCTTCCTCTTCTTCCTGCAGCAGCGCAGCGATCCTGCCAATCTCGGTGTCCATACCTGTGGAGACAACAATTCCCATCGCCCTTCCCTGCGATACCGTCGTGCCCTTGTAAGCCATATTCTTGCGGTCCCCGAGAGCCAACACCCCTGCCCGGATCAGTTCAGCATGCTTTTCCACGGACAGGGATTCTCCTGTCAGAGCGGCCTCTTCAACCTTCAGGTATGCTGCTTCAAACAGTCTCATATCAGCCGGCACGATCATTCCCGCTTCGAGAGATACAATATCACCCGGAACCAGTTCTGAGGCGGCAATATCAGCGCGGATACCATCTCTCATGACAATTGCATTCGGGGCTGCCATCTTTTTCAGAGCAGCCATTGCCTTCTCTGCCCTGTATTCCTGCACAAAACCGAGGATCGCATTAAGAATTACTATCACAATAATGGCAATAGTATCTGAGAGCTCACCGATAATGCCTGAGATAACAGCAGCAGCCACGAGAACCAGAATAAGAAAGTCATTGAACTGGTCAAGGAACATGACAAGGCGGGTTTTCTTCTCTTTTTCCTTAAGGGAATTCCGACCATATTTGACTAGACGCTTCTGAGCCTCCCCGGAGGAAAGACCATGAGGAGACGTTTCGAGGTCTTTGAAGACCCCCGCGGTTTCCTTCTGATGCCAGTTCATCAGAATGTTCTATGAATGCTTATTGCTCCACCAGCCTTTTCAGTTCATCCCCTTCGAGCACTTCCTTTTCGAGCAGCACCCCGGCGATCTGCTTCAGTTTCCCCACCCTTTCGCCAAGGATGTCCTTTGCCTTTGAGAATGACTCGGTAACAATCTTCTTGACCTCCTCGTCAATCTCCCTTGCCGTAGACTCGCTGTACTCCTTTGACTGGCTCCATGGTGTCTCAAGGAAGAGGGGCCTGCCTTTGTCGAACGAAACCGGACCGAGGCTGTCACTCATGCCATATGACTTGACCATACCCGTCGCCACTTCTGTTGCCTTATCCAGGTCGTTTTTCGCACCTGTAGAGGCCTCGCCGAAGATTATTTCTTCAGCAGCTTTGCCCCCGAGCATGACCGCCATCCGGTCGAGCAATTCGGATTTCGTCAGCAGGTATCTGTCCTCAGTCGGAAGCTGTATCGTATACCCCAGAGCAGCTATGCCGCGTGGTATTATCGAGACCCTCCTCACAGGGTCTGCATTCGGAAGGATGCTGGCAACGATCGCGTGGCCACTTTCGTGATATGCCACCCTCTCCCTCTCCTGCTTGTTCATGACCCTGCTTTTCTTCTCAAGCCCCGCGATCACCCTTTCAATCGCCTCTTCGAATTCCTTCATCTCAATGACATCTTTATCTTTTCTCACGGCAAGCAGCGCCGCCTCATTCACGATATTCGCGATATCGGCGCCGACCATCCCAGGGGTCATGGACGCAAGGACTTTCAGGTCGACATTGTCCGACAACTTCACCTTCTTCGTATGAACGCGGAAGATGGCCTCTCTTCCCCTTATATCCGGCCTGTCCACAAGAATATGCCTATCGAATCTGCCGGGCCTCAGCAGCGCCTGATCAAGGATTTCCGGCCGGTTTGTCGCAGCCATTATGATGACTCCCTTCCTCGTGTCAAACCCGTCCATCTCGCTCAGCAACTGCGTGAGGGTCTGCTCCTTTTCATCAACTCCGCCCACCGGACTTATCCCCCGCGCCTTTCCCATAGCGTCGATCTCATCAACAAATATAATGCAGGGTGCGAGTTTGTCCGCCTGGGAAAAGAGATCCCTGACCCTCGCGGCGCCCACCCCCACAAACATTTCAACAAAATCGGAGCCGCTTATACTCAGAAAGGCCACCCTTGCCTCCCCGGCAACCGCTCTTGCCAGCAACGTCTTGCCGGTGCCCGGAGGGCCGACTAACAGTATGCCTTTGGGTATCTTGCCGCCGAGGCTCTGAAACTTCTGGGGGTTCTTGAGGAACTCTATGATCTCCTTCAGTTCGTCTTCAGCCTCATCCACACCGGCAACATCCTCAAACGTGACCTTTGTTTCTCCCTCGACATATATCTTCGCCTTGCTCTTTCCCACAGCCATGAACCCGCCGCCTCCACCTGCGGCTGTTCCCATCTTCTTCAGGAGATATCCCCAGATCGCTATGAAGATAACCATCGGCAGTATCCATGAGAGAAGGGTCTTGAACCAGGTTACCTCCTGCTTCGCGGCATAGCTCACACCAGCTTTTGTGAGCTGCTTCACAAGGTCCGGGTCATCCATTCTCACAACAGTAAAGACATATGTCTGTTCCATCTGTTTCTTTGTCGCCTCGTCCTGTATATTGCGGATAGCAATCAGGCGCCCCGGCCCGCCCTTTACGAATTTACCTTCTATGGTCGTTTGAGTTATCACAAGATCATTCACAAGGCCTTCGCCAAGCAGTGTCCTGAATTCGCTGTAGCTAATCGTAGTAATTTCCCGGCTAAGGAGATAGTTCTCAAGGAGGACAATCACGGTAAATGCTAGCAGAAAATAGACTATCGTAAATTTGGTTTTCTTTTCCATGTTAGCTCTGTGATTACAATTATAAGAATTCCTGAGTAAAAGAACAACGGCAGTTGTTTATCTGGCGGATGCTGGCTTGAAAAATGTCCGAGGATTACTGAGGCTGCTTTTCGAGAACAAAAAGCAGCTGACCTTCCACAACGAAACTGTTGAGTTTCACACAAATCTCAACGATCTGTCCATCCAGGTGGGCGACGATGACGTTCTCCATCTTCATAGCTTCAAGATTGGCAATCTCCTCGCCTTTATGGACAAGATCACCTACCTTAAGGGTGCCCCTTTCAGGATTCCCGATCCTCCATATATTTCCATTGATTGGCGCTCCCACATCATTCGGTCCCTTTGCCATCCTGATTTCCGTCTTCTTCGCCCTCGGAGTCGCAACGCTGTACACACGCGTCTTGTTGTTGACCCGCACAACGACATGGATTATTCCTTCATGCTCTGATCCTATGGAGACAAGTTCAATGCTATAGGGTTTGCCCCACAACTCGAAATCGACTTTGTCACCGGGGTTCTTCAGTCCCTGTCTCCAAACGTCAGTTGGCAAGACTATAGGCGACTCACCGTACTTCTCCCGGAACTCTATCATACCGAGGGCGTCTTTGGGGTGCATGAGATAGAGTATGAATTCTTCTTCGGTAGGCACCCTGCCGAGATGATCCGACAACTCCTGTCTGAGTTTCTCCAAGTCGTCATCAGGCATAGAATCAAGCGGAGAAAGTTCGATCCTCTCTGCCATCTTTGACTCCCATTCATCTCCAAAGGTGCTCTGGTACACCCATTCAGGAGGCCATCCCATGGGAAGCTTCCCATAGTGCCCCAGAATCAGGTTTCTAAAATCTCCGGGGGCGTTTCTGAAAAGGGCCAGGAGTTCATCCTTCTCCTCTCCGCTCATCTGAACAATATCGAGATCCTTTTCATCGATGAACTTCGAAAGCAGGTCGATAAGGTGCCTGACGCCGCTGTCGCCCTTGGCCTTGGCATACTTGTTCACAATACCGCTGCATGTAACCCAAGTAATCTGCGATCCGGGAGTAACATCGAAGTAATGGATAATCTTATTGTAAAGAGACATCACCTTGAGCACGGCAGGCATGTAATGCAGGAAGCCCCCTTTTTCAGCCTGCTCGAAAGAACTCGGAAAGGCGCCGCCCGGCATCTTGTGAAGAGTGACGGTATGATCAAAGCCCTTGAACGGAGACTCGGCCCAGTCGTAATAATTTATCCATTCCCGGACTTTTTGGACCGCAGCCTCTGCCTCTTTT
>DATHCU010000237.1:0-6152 GCA_035319385.1 Thermodesulfovibrionales bacterium | reverse complement strand
CCCGTCCTTGAGCGTATCGCTACTTTTACCACAGTATTCTCACACCGTGGTCTTATGGGGTATTAGCCCAAGTTTCCCTGGGTTGTCCCCCTCTCTAGGGTAGGTTACCTACGTGTTACTCACCCGTCCGCCACTAATTCATCTCAAGTATTGCTACTTAAAATGAACCCGTTCGACTTGCATGTGTTAAGCACGCCGCCAGCGTTCGTTCTGAGCCAGGATCAAACTCTCATTTTAAAGTTTAATTCTGACTTTCGTACAACTCAAAACAATTAACGTGGCCTACTTTTTAGTTTTCAAAGAACATCTCAGAAACCCTGGGGATAAGGCTGTTAACCTTATGCCCCAAGGTTTGCAGAGAAAAAGAGAGACTAAGCTTTTCAGCATAGTCTCCGTATTATCAAATATCGAAAACTACTCTTTGTACTGCACTCTTAAATATAGGATAGCATTTTCAAAAAGATAGTCAATAGAGAAATATGGCCAATTATTGCGGAATAATAACCGAAAATTGCCTAAACGACGATCTAACTCTTAAAATCTCTATTTTTTGAAAAATAAAACCCTTCAAAAATCTTATTTTGATTATACTTCATGCGCAAAGAAATTATCAATCTTTTCTTTTCTGATAGTTGTTTCGGGGCCATGTCCGGGCAAAACCCTAACTTCCTCAGGAAGCGCAATCAGTCTCCGAAAAGACTTCTTCAGCAGTTCCACATCTCCGCCGGGCAGATCAGTCCTGCCAACAGAACCCGCAAAAAGCGTATCGCCGGTAACCAGAATGCCACCCCCATATAGGCAAATTCCCCCGGGGCTATGTCCAGGCGCGTGAAAAATCTCGAATCTGATAGCCCCTAACTCCAGAACATCCCCTTCTGAGACAAGCATATCCGGCTCGGGCAGGGATTCGGCAGAAAATCCCCACATCGCTGCTTGTTTATTGACATTTTGATACAGGAAGAGCTCATCCTTATGAAGAACGACGAGGGCGGCGGTGGCCTCCTTTATATCAACCAAAGCCCCCACGTGGTCAAAATGGGCATGAGTGCAGACAATATACTTCACTTTCAGCTGATTTTCGCCGATGAAGTCAAGTATCCTGTCCGGCTCGTCTGCGGGGTCGACAACAAAAGCCTCTTTTGATATTTCGTCCGCAATGATGAAACAATTGTTTTCGAGAGGACCGACAACATATTTTTGAAGTATCATGAGACCTCCGCGGACTTCTTTCTCATTTTCATTCTCATCATTCTTAATATAAACGATAGCTCTTCGCTCTTCAAGATGTAGCTCAACAAACCATATACAAACGCACAGCATATAATGGCAGCGGCCATATATAACGTCTTGGTCAGAATGTGACCGTCCATCTTCCAGAGTTCGCCTCTCAGCATCAGCATGCCGGCAAGTCCCATAACGGCCGAAGCACTGGCAGTTTTGATAAATGAAGAAAGAATCACTCTCCCCCCGATCCTTTTCAACCTCTTCCTAAAGAAAAAGATAAGAAGGATAAAATTGATTCCTGAGGCTAAAGAGTTTGCGAATGCCAGTCCGCTGTGCTTGAGTGGATTCATTAGTAGGATGCTGAAAACAATGTTGGAAATCATCGCCACGACAGCTATCTTAACAGGTGTTCGTGTGTCCTGCAGAGAATAGAAACCAGCGGTAATAACCCGCACGCCGACAACGGACCATATGCCGAGCGAATAGAAAAGCAGGGCCTCAGCTGTGCCTGCGGTTGCACTATAGTCAAATCTGCCCCGCTGAAAGAGCACATTCACCAGCGGTTCTCTTAAGGCTATCAGGCCTGCCATCGCCGGTATAGTGATAAAGAACAGCAGGCGCAACGCAAACGAGAAATCTTCCGCCAGTTTCTCATAATCTCCCTTAACGGCATGCTCTGATAAGGTTGGAAGGATAGCAGTCCCCATCGCAACACCGAATATCCCAATGGGAAATTGGACCAGTCTCATTGAGTAGAAGAGATAAGTTATGCTTCCAGGCTGCAGGTAGGAAGCAAGGATATTGCTAACAACAATATTTATCTGGTTCACTGCGAGGGCGAGGGTTGCGGGGATCAAGAGGATAGACATGCGTTTCAGACCGGGGTGATTGAAATTCATCTTGATGCCCAAATGAAAGCCGTTCTTGAAAAACGATGGCAATTGAAAGGCAAACTGAACAAAACCCCCGGCCAGAACACCTATCGCAGCAGCGGTAATCGGATGTTCGGAATTCGACTCGAAGAGAACTATGCTCACAATCAAAGTCACATTAAGCATTGCGGGCGCAAGAGCCGGAATAAAGAAGACACGCTTTGTGTTCAGAGCACCCATAACAAGAGCAGCAAGGCTTATGAACAAGAGGAACGGGAACATGATTCTCGTCAGGAGCACCGTTAAGGAGAACTTTTCCGGGAAGGCAAGAAATCCCGGGGCTATGACACTAACAATGGCAGGAGAACAAATAATTCCGACGAGACAGACGAGTCCAACCACAACCAGGATGAAAGTGAATGTCGTCTTGACCAGGCCTGTGGCTTCTTCTTCTCCGTATTTCTTCCGGTACTCGGTCAGCACCGGTATGAAGGCGGCTGACATAGAACCCTCGGCAAAGAGTTCCCTCAGCAGATTCGGTATCCTGAAGGCCGCAAAAAATGTATCGGATATGCCGGTCGCACCGAAATAGAGGGCGAAGATCATGTCTCTCACGTAGCCGAGGATACGGCTGATCAGGGTTGCAACAGACATGAGTCCGGCAGCCTTTGCTATCCGGCTCTTCTCATCTGACGGATTCATGGGTGAGGGGGCCTCTTGTTAAGGATGTTGTTTGATCTCCCTGATACGATCTGTCTCGCCGATCAGAATTACCGCATCCCCGATATCCAGGACTTCGTCTTCCGCCGGGTTAAAAATATAATTCTCACCCTTTCTTATCGCAGCCACACTGAGGCCCCTGACGCCCAGGAGTCCCGATGTCCTCAGGGTTTTCCCCAGGAATGAAGAATCAGGGTCTATGGTCACGTCCTCAACCCTGTAGACATCCTCCCGGCCCTTCAGCATCTTATCAAGAAAAGTAACGGCCTCGGGCCTTATCATCTCTGATGCCATCCTGAGCCCGCCGATAAACATCGGCAAAACCACCCCGTCTGCCCCGGCCTTCTTCATCTTTTCCCTGGATTCATCCACGTCGGCCTTTGCAATAATTCTGAGGAGTTGATTGATGCCCTTGGCAGTGAAAATCAACAGAAGGTTGTCCGCGTCGCCCGAGAGAGTACAGAATAATCCCTTGGCGTGTTCGAGATTCGCAGCTTTCAGAATGCCACTGCTTGTAGCATCCCCCTTGATATTGAGAATCCCTTTTTCGTCAAGCTCCTTGCAGACGGCATCCGAAATATCGATGCCAACAAACTGCCGTTTTGTCTTGTGTAGCTCGTCGATTATATGTCTCCCTATCCTTCCTATTCCGCAGACAATATAGTGGCCCTTCAATTTCGAGATACTCTTCTCCATTCTGCGCCTCCTCAGTAATTCATTCAGCTGCCCTTCAACCAAAAAAGCCGTAAATGTGGAAATTCCGTACATGAGAACTCCGACGCCAAAGACAATCAGGACTATGGTGAAGATCCTTCCGTTTGAAGACAAAGGATTGACCTCCATGAAACCGACGGAGGCTATTGTAATGACCGTCATATACAGGGCATCGAGGAATTTCCAGTGCTCGATGAGCATATATCCGGAGACCCCCCATGCGCAAACAAACAACAAAAGGAGAACGGCAACGAGCAGTCTTCTCAATATCATTGAGGAGATTATAACAAAAAAAGCCGCTTGTAATTGAAAAATATGGTCATTCTCCTATAGAATCTCCCTTATGGGCATACTTGATACGATAGTCTCAAAGAAGAAGGAAGGCCTTAGAGCCGTCAAAGACCGCACCCCGCTGAAGGAGCTGAAAACCAGGCTCGAAGATGTCGGAAGACCGCTCGACTTCGCCGGCGCACTTAAGAGAGCGCCCGGGGAGAGAATCAGGCTGATCGCCGAGATCAAGAGAGCATCTCCATCAAAAGGTATCATTCGAAAGAGCTTTGATCACGTGTCCATCGCAAGAATATATGAGGAAAAGAAAGTCGCTGCCGTCTCTATTCTGACCGAAGAGGACTTCTTTCTGGGAAGTATAGCTTTTATCCCCGACGCAAAAAAGGTCCTCAAGAAACCTATCCTGAGGAAGGATTTTATATTCGACGAGTATCAGATATATGAGGCCCGGGCCAATCAGGCAGACGCCATTCTACTAATTGCCGCGATACTTGGGAGAAACCAGGCGAGCGAGTATCTCCACCTCTCCGGAGAACTCGGCCTGTCTGTACTCTTCGAGGTTCATGACATGAAAGACCTTGAGATGGCCCTCAGGATCAACTGCCCTATTATCGGCATAAACAACAGAAACCTCAAGACAATGCAGATAGATATCCAGACGACTTTTGCTATCAAGGGATTGCTTCCGCAGCAAAAGATCGTCGTCAGTGAAAGCGGCATACGCACAAATGCTGATGTCCGAAGACTCCAGCAGGCGGGGATTGACGCAATGCTTATTGGAACATCTCTCATGGAGGCTGATGACATAGCGGAGAAAATTGATGAGCTTGCCGGAGAAGTGTGATAAAATAATGCGTGGGAGTTCGAGTCAAAATCTGCGGCATAACAAACCTTGACGATGCCTTGGCAGCAATAGACGCGGGGGCTGATGCATTAGGGTTTGTTTTCTTCCCGGGTAGCCCGCGACACGTATCATATCTCGACTCAGCCGAAATTATCAGATACCTTCCCCCCTTTGTCAATACTGTCGGCGTCTTTGTGGATGAAGATCCTGATCGGATAAAGGAGGCTATATCCCTCACAGGAATCAATGTAGTCCAGCTGCATAGCGAAGGGCCTTTACGGATTCCTGCCCTGCCCTGCCCCGTTATAAAAGCCATCAGGGTAAAATCTCTGGATAGCCTCGATCCCCTAATCAACATCAAGGATGCGGTCTCAGCCTTCTTGCTCGACACCTATACACCTGATGCATTTGGAGGAACTGGGCAGATCTTCAACTGGGAGATAGCCCTGGAAGCAAAGCAGTTCGGGAGAATTGTACTAGCAGGCGGGTTAACGCCGGAGAACGTCGCTGAGGCAGTGAGGCGCGTGAAGCCTTACGGAGTTGATGTGAGCAGCGGGGTTGAAGCAAAGAAGGGCAGGAAAGATCACAAGAAACTGAAGCTGTTTATCGATCGCGCCAAGAAGGCGTAAGACCTTCGGCTAAGCGATGCTCAGGCCTTCTTTGTTCCTCTTAGACTCATTTGTTGTCCTCTGAACAAATCCTTATGACGGTCTTTACGTTTCCCCTGGGGTTAAAATCTCCAACTACCTCCAGGAACCTTGGCTTCAGTTTCTTCTCAAGGGCGGAATAGATCTTGTTGATCGCCTCCTCATGAGAGATATATGTCTCCCGATATGAATTCAGGTAGAGTTTCAGAGACTTTAGTTCAACGATCTTCTTGTCCGGTACATAAGTTATCTTTATTGTTGCGAAGTCCGGATACCCCGAGCGCGGGCAGAGGCAGGTGAATTCCTGGAAGGTGATATCGATCTCGTAGTTTCTATCGGGGCTGGGATTTTCCCATATCTCAAGAGCCGCTTTTCTGACCGCCTTCTCTCCGTATTTCATTATGAAACTCTAACACTGACTTGACTTTGTTTTCAAGAAAAAATTATAATTTAGGTTCGTAATTATGGGAACTTATACAACATATCACCCGCATAACAAGAAACGGAAGAAAACTCATGGCTTTATGGAGAGGATGAGTTCTTCGGGCGGACGCAAGGTTCTGAAGAGGAGAAGGGACAGAGGACGCAAGAGACTTACTGTCTGATGCGTCAAACACCCTTGCGCTCTTTGACCAGGAGACGGGATTTTGATTTTGTTTTCAAAGAAGGTTCAAGCGCAGCTACAAAATCTCTCGTCATCTATGCAAGGCCTAACGAACTCGACTTTTGCCGTCTTGGTCTGTCTGTAAGCAAAAAGATAGGCAAGGCGGTCACCAGAAACAGGGTAAAACGCCTTTTAAGAGAAGCTATGAGAAAGATGTCAGGGGACATTCCCCTGCATTA
>DATHCU010000236.1:0-4660 GCA_035319385.1 Thermodesulfovibrionales bacterium | reverse complement strand
AATGCAATGCTGATTGAAATGACCCGTCCCCGTTCCCAAGCAGAATTGAGATATCAGTACTTCCCCCATTTGCTACGGCAAGATCCGTCCTGCCGTCTGCATTAAAATCACCTGTGCGCACTGAGAGCGGATAATCTCCTGCGCCATAATCAATCGCAGCCTGAAATGTTCCGTCCCCGTTCCCAAGCAGAATTGAGACTGTGTCGCCGTCCAAATTTGCCACGGCAAGGTCAGTCCTGCCGTCCATATTGAAGTCTCCAGTGGCTACAGATATCGGAAAATGCCCAGCGCCATAGTCCATCACGGCTTTAAATAATGACGCAAATGCCGCAGAAGAAAAGACTCCAATTATACAAAACAACATTGAAATCAGTAAAAAGCTTTTCTTCATTCAGCCCTCCATTTTTGAAAGAATTCCTTCTTCCAGGGTTCATCAAAAGCCTGACCTGCAAGAATTTAACACTTGCTTAATCCATGCAGTGATATATCACAGCGGCCCGCCACAAGTCAATGCAATTATCGCTTCGAGGTAAGCATTCAGTTAAGGGTGGAGTTCAAGAAAACCCCTCCTTGGATAAGGAGGGGTTGGGGTGGTTATTATTATATCCGATCAAAAACCTCCAACCTCCCCTTGAAAAAGGTGAGGATTTGGAACCCGTAGCTTAAGGGTTACCTTATGTAAGAATGAAGAATCCACAGGTCTTGCTTATGGCAGTTTTGCGCAAAAATGGGGGCAGCCCTTAAAGATTCACAAAATGTGACAAAGTCGTCGTAAATATTGACCATGTAACAATTCCCGTTCCTAACCAGCAGAATCATCAAGATCTTCCTCTCTGCCTCCGGCTCACGGATCTCACAAGACCCGCCTCTAATTTTCCCCGCGCTCTGCTAATATATAGTGAAATAAAGAACGGATTTTGCTTCCGCCGTCGCGAACCATGAACCGAAATAAGATATGTCCTGATTGCGAACTTGAGTATCTCCCGCACATTGAGAAATGCGCAGATTGCGGCGCGGTCCTCCTCTTGCACGAAGAGTACGAACGGGCGCACGAGGAAAAGAAGCGTCTTGCAGCGAAGGCCATCGAAAACTCAGCGGTGGTCAGAGAGGGTGATCTGAAGTGGCTGGGTGAGCTCTGCAACGTTCTCATCGATTGCGGTATCCCTTGCACGGTCATATCCGCTGCGGGCTGCAACAAAGGCCATTGCCGTGATAAATTCCGGCTGATCGTTTCTGAAGAGGACCTCGAAAAAGCCCAGGAGCGCATCGCAGAGTACTTCAGGGAAATTCATCCTGAACTCAGGGCTTCTGACGAACTGGCCAAGCAGGGAAAGTGCCCGGCCTGCGGTTCCCCAGTGGGAGCCGATGATACCGAGTGCTCCGATTGCGGACTGACGCTCCTTCTTATTGGGGAAGAGACCTTGGAAGAAGAGGGAGGCTGCGGAGAGAGACCCGATGACGGACACTTGTTATCCGGATGAAAGCCGGCTGAACGCCGCGGCCCGCTGATCTATCTCCGACCTCTGAAAACCCAGAAGAAGCCCGTAGCCTGAGAGAGCACACCTCCAAGCACATCGAAGCCGACATCGAATATGGAAGCGGTCCTCGTGCTGACAAAGGATTGATGAAACTCGTCACTCATGGCATAAAGCAGGACGATAAGCAGAGAGGCAAGACTCCAGCGCAGGCCGTGCATTTTCTTTGAATCGCCGCGAAAAGCCCGGAACAAGAGGGCGCCTAAGATGAAGTATTCGGTCACATGTCCCGCTTTGCGTATGATCCCGTGGACCAGTTGGATCTGTTCGGGAGTGATGGAAGGCATGAGCAAGTGAAGCAGAGGCTCGACTATCAGGGAAGTGTTGTCCGCTGAAAATGTACCGGTCGACATCCAAAAGATGAAGCCCATCCATAGAAACACGGGAAACCAATATCTGAAAGCTCTAAATGAGATCATTCTATCTAAGAGGATTCTCTGCCATGCCTTGAAAGCTTGTACATTTTAGCACATCAGTCGAGAGGGCTTATCGCTATGCTTACGAGACACCGAAGACAATATGCGCAACCCGCACAACAATAACTTCAATCCTATCCGTCCAAAACATATACTATGAAACCTCCGAGAGCAAAGCATATGGCTCGATTTCTGAAGCAAAAATCACGGGTGACCTTGAGGAGACCGGAGACGAAGCGGAGGGCTCGCCTTCGAATTTGGAACTTGCAGTAAAGTCACACGAAGGTTTGAACGGAATAGCAGGTAGTTCTTTTGATTCAGAAATTGAGCCATATGACGCCCCAATAATATTTTGGACAGCAATGAACTTCAATGATTTATAATAAAATGTTTAATCGCTTAATTCCAAGAAGGTGCTATGAAAAAAGGAAAGGTATTTTTGGTCGGTGCAGGCCCCGGGGACGTCGGGCTCTTGACTGTTAAAGGTTTGAAGTGCCTCCAGAGGGCCGATGTTGTGGTGTATGACTTCCACCTGAACGCGCAGGTGCTTAACTATATCAGCCACAATGCGGAATTCATCTATGCAGGCAAGCGCGGCGGGCATCACACCATGACGCAGGATGAAATCAATGCCACCCTTGTTCTCAAGGCAAAAGAGGGCAAGACTATCTGCCGTCTTAAAGGAGGAGATCCCTTTGTATTCGGACGCGGCGGAGAAGAAGCAGAGGAACTGGTGAAGGAAGGAATCGAGTTTGAGGTTATCCCAGGTGTAAGCTCCTCGATTGCCGCCCCTGCCTATGCGGGAATTCCGCTTACTCACAGGCATCTGTCATCCTCGTTTGCGGTCATCCCCGGGTATGAGGACGTGACAAAGAAGGAGAGCGCTATTGACTGGGGAAAGATTTCCACGGGCGTGGGCACCCTTGTCTTTCTCATGGCGGTCAAGAATATAGACCAGATCACAGAAAAATTGGTTGAGCATGGCAAGCCTCCGGATACCCCGGTCGCCGTGGTCAGGTGGGGCACAAGGCCCGATCAGAAGACGATTGTGAGCACGCTGAAAGACATTGCGACCGTGGTGAAGGAAAAGGAGATCAGGCCACCGGCCGTGATGGTGGTAGGTGACGTCGTCAATCTCAGGGATTCCCTGAAATGGTATGAGAAAAAGCCTCTGTTCGGCCACAGGATACTCGTCACCCGCGAACACATAGAAGGCTTCGAGAGGCTGGAAGAACTTGGAGCCGAGATTATAGATTTCCCTACCATTGAGATTGTTCCTCCCGAGGACTTCTCAGGGCTGGATCGCTCGATCGATAAGATCGGGACTTACAACTGGCTGATATTCACTAGCAGAAATGGGGTCAAGTATTTCTTCAGGAGATATTTTGAGAAAGACAGGGACATCAGAGACCTGAAGGGGATAAAGATATGCTCCATCGGGTCAAAGACCGCGAAGGAAGTCAGGGGCTATGGTCTTAAAGTCGATATGATTCCGGAGGAGTTCCGCGCCGAGGGACTTATCAGGGCTTTCATCGAAGATCACGGGGCAGACGGAAAAGGCCGCGAAGCAGCTTCCCTGAAAGGCATGCGCTTTCTCCTGCCCAGGGCTGAGAAAGCGAGGGAAATCTTCCCGGACAAGGTCAGAGAGCTGGAAGGAGAGATCGATGTGCCAGTTGCCTACAGGACCGTCAGGCCGGAATATCACGGCAAGAGACTGCGCAGATTCCTGAAGGCCGGAAGGATTACGATGGCGACCTTTACCAGCGCTTCGACCTTCGACAACCTGCTTGAAATAATGGGAGATGAGGCCGAGGAACTCCTGAAGGGAGTTGCGATAGCTGCCATAGGACCTGTGACCGCAAAGGCTGTCGAAAAAGCAGGACTGGAGGTCCATATAATGCCTGACAAGGCGACTATCGAAGATATGGTGGAAAAGATCATCCAATGGATAGAAGAAAGAAAGGTTCTTACCCCGGACCGGCGATAGCAGGTCCGGTACAATGAGCCTCCCCGAGATTGATAAAGCTCTCTTTTTTCTGATCAACAGAGACCTGCAGAACTCTTTCTTCGATCTGTTCATGCCCCTTATTACGAAGAGGGCCTATTTTTTCTTCCTGCCTTTTTTCATGTGGCTTCTCATTAAAGACAAGAAAAAGGCATGGCCAGTTCTTGCCATCGCATTTTCGGCCTTGCTGATAACGGACTGGACCGCAAACATGCTTAAACACTGTTTTGAACGCATCAGGCCCTGCAGCGCCCTGGAGGGAGTGCGAATGCTGGTGGGCTGCGGACATTCTTTCTCGATGCCTTCCAGCCACAGCGCCAATGCATTTGCCTTTGCTGCTCCCTTCATGATCATGATGAAAGGCAGAGTCCGGTATGCCTTTCCCGTCATCGCTGCGCTGGTCGGCTTCTCGAGGGTCTATATCGGGGTGCATTATCCCTCAGATGTTCTTGCCGGGGCCTTGCTCGGCCTTGTTTCTGCCGTGTGCGTTATGGGGTTCTTTCTGTGGTCGTCAAAACGCTATCAGATGGCGCCACATACGACTTCCCTCTTCGTCTTTCTGCTCTGCCTGACCCTCTTCCGTATATATTTTATAACCAGCAGCCCGATCGACCTCGGGCCTGACGAGGCACACTACTGGGAGTGGACGAGGAGGCTTGACCTGAGTTACTACTCAAAGGGTCCGATGATCGCCTATCTCATCT
>DATHCU010000235.1:0-6586 GCA_035319385.1 Thermodesulfovibrionales bacterium | reverse complement strand
TCTGAAAGAAGAGGCCCGTTGCGTTGGCATAGGGCCTCTTTTATTAACCCGGCAACTAGAAACTTCAATATCGTCATTGTCCGGCTTGACCGGACAATCCAGAACCTGCTGAAAAGACTGGATTCCCCGATCAAGTCGGGGAATGACAACCCCTGGAGTCTTTGTATATTTGCTTTGCCGTGTTAATAATAATGCCGGATAGTATCAAGCTGCATGCCCTCCGTGGGCTTCAGCCGCATGGGCCATAGGAATGTATATCAAGAAGGATGTGCCTTTCCCTATTTCGCTGTCGATCTTGATATGTCCGTGATGGCTGGCGATTATTTCGTCCACTATGGAGAGTCCAAGTCCGGTTCCTGCGCCATCTCCCTTGGTCGTAAAAAAGGGTTCAAAGATTCTTTTCTTCGTCGACTCATCCATGCCCGTCCCGGTGTCAGACACAGTGACCAAGGCATAGTTCTTCAGACCCTGGTCTGACAATACATCCTCAAAGACAGTCGAAGTCCGTATTATTACAGTCCCCTGGTCGTGCATCGCATCCCTGGCATTCACCGCAAGATTGAGGAGTACCTGTTCAATCTCAGACGAACTGGCCATCACCGGAAGCGGCCCGTCGGAGAGTCGCAAGGAGATGTTGATACCTTTGCAGACAGGTCTTATCAAAACTTCTGCCGCTTCACTGATAACGGCATTGAGATCGCAGAGCATCATGTCCTGACCGGATTCTTTCTTTCTGCTGAAGCTGAGCAGGCTCTTTGTCAGGACTCCGGCCCGTTCCGAAGAGGCCAGGAGTTTGTCCGCATAAGTACGAAGCGGGCTATCACTGTTAAGACGATTCTTTATCATTGTCCCATATACAAGAATGGCGGAGAGGATGTTGTTGAAGTCGTGGGCTACCCCGCCCGCCAGACGGCCGATGGTGTCTATCTTCTGCATATGCCTCAATTCTCCCTCAACGCGACTGTGTTCCTGTTCCATTGAAAGCATACGCGTAGACAATTCGTCCATATTCTGCGTCAATTCCTCGGTCCTTGCAGCAAGATCGTTCCTCACTTTGCGGAGTCTGAGCATATTCTTCACGCGGGATGCGAATTCGGTCCTGTCTATGGGTTTCGTCAGAAAGTCATTTGCACCCTGATTAAGGGCCATGTACAGGACATCCTTCTCGCCATAAGCGGTAATAACGATAAGCGGCGTGGCTTCCTTGTCTGGAAATTCACGGAACCGCCTTATGAAATCGATACCATTCAGATTGGGCATCATATAATCAACAAGGACCAGATCCGGATCGTTTTGTTCGCACCACGAGAGTGCCAGCGTCGGTTCGGTGAAACACACAGGTTCGCATCCCTCAATTCTCTTGACTAGCTCTCTGAACAAAATAACGTTGGACATCGTGTCATCAACAATAAGCACTTTCATTTGTTAACCCCTTTGCAGTTTTGGGAATGAAAACCTGGACGAGGTTGCGTTCTCAGTCCCTCTATCTCTTCCTTTCGCGCCAGTTTCTTGGAACCGATTTCTTCAACTAATCTGACGAGGTCTGGAACAGTAAAGGGCTTCGACAGATAACCGTCAAAGCCGTAGCCGAGAAGCCTATCCCTGTCGGACTCAAAAGCATGAGCGGTAAGGGCTATCACGGGAATGCGTCCTTCCCGGGATATGAGTCGTCTTTCGCCCATGTTTCTCAATGTCTCGATCCCATCCATAACCGGCATCTGGATGTCCATGAGAATAATATCGAAAGACTCCCTTTCAAGCAGGGAAAGAGCCTCCTGCCCGTTACCGGCGAGAGTGACACTGTGCCCGTGTGTCGTCAGCGCCTGTCTGACATATTCCTGATTTCCCCTGTTGTCTTCTGCGAGAAGCACACGGAGAGTGCCGAAACGGCGGGACCGCGTCTGCATCTCCTCTTGTTGAAAGGACAGGTCCTCGCAGACTGACGAACCTGCCACTGTGAAGGGCAGGGTGAAAACAAAGGCGCTCCCCTTTCCCTTTGTGCTCTCCGCCCATATGCGCCCGCCAAGAAACTCGACCAGACGCTTTGATATTGCCAGTCCGAGGCCGGAGCCGCCATATCTTCTCGTTATGGAACCATCGGCCTGACTGAACGAGTCGAAGAGCTTCTCCAAGTCGTTTGGAGAGACGCCTATACCGGTATCGTTCACAATAAACCTGATGAAATTCTTCTTCCCCACCGACTTCCCGGTGGATTCCACGGATAATGACACCTCGCCCTGATCAGTAAACTTGATTGCATTCCCGACCAAATTCGTTAGAACCTGACGAAGGAATCCGGAGTCACCTCTCAGTTCCACAGGCACATCTGAATCGACCGAATACGATAACGAGATCCCTTTCTGGCGTGCACTCAGACGGAAAGGCACGAGGACTTCATCGAGTGTACTCATCAGGTTGAAGTCAGTCTCATTCGATTCCATCCTCCCTGCCTCGATCTTTGAAAGGTCCAGTACCTGGTTCAGAAGGGCCAGAAGGACGCCTGCGGATTGTCGCACCGTCTCCAGGTTGGAGCGCTGGTCCTCTGAGAGGTCTGTTTCGAGCACCAGTTCAGTGAGTCCGAGAATCGCATTCATGGGAGTCCGTATCTCATGGCTTGTGTTGGCAAGAAATTCGGTCTTCGCACGGTTGGCAACCTCAGCCGCCTCTTTTGCTATCGTGATCTCCTCTTCGAAGCGTTTGCTCTCAATGGCCCCGGCAATGATCTCTGATATGATCTTCAGCAGGCGCACATCTTCGCCCGACCACGAACGCTCCGCCCTAACCGCATCAAAGCCGATGAAGCCAAGGAGTTTTTGCGCCACTGCAACGGGGACAACCAGAAGGGATTTGATGTTCTCGGCCTCAAATTCTCTCTTCTCTCTTGCGGCCTCGGCAGGCAGTTCGGCAACTCGTGGGATCATGACCGGCTCAAACTGGTCAAGTTTCTCCATGAGCCACGGGAAGAAACTCTTCGATATGCCCTGCAATTGCTTCTGTTCAGAGCCTATTCCGTCCGCACACCACTCATGCGTGTTGTCCATGAGGTCGTTCCGGAACAGGAAGAGATAGCATCTGTCTGCCCCGGAGTATTCCCCCACAAGTGCAAGAGCCCTCTGAATTCCTTCATCGGTTTCAGATGCACGTCTCCCGGCAAAGTCTCCGGAGATGTTCGAGATCAGGGACTCAAACATAATGCTGTTTAGGAGATTCTCCTGGATCAGTTTCCTCTCGGTGATGTCTTCTTTGACGCCGATATAATGCGTGATCTCACCCGTATGATCCTTAAGAGGAGATATCGTGGCCGCCTCCCAGAACAGGTCTCCATTCTTCTTTCTGTTAAGAAGCTCTCCCCGGAAGACCTGACCCGACGAGATGGTATCCCATAGGTGATGGTAGAACTCCTGAGGATGGTGTCCCGACTTCAAAACGCGCGGATTCCGTCCAAGAAGCTCTTCCTTCGAATACCCTGTGAGGCTCTCGAATTTGGGATTCACATATTCTATAACGCCTTTTTTGTCGGTAATGACTATGGATACGGGACTCTGCTGCACAGCCAGCGAGAGCTTTGCCAGATCCTCCACCGCAAGGCCTGAGCAGAGAGTTCCGCGGTCAGAGGGGAGATGCTTAATGAGACAGGAGGCCGCGGATTTCAAGCAGTTACAGACCATTGCCATCAGATTATTCTTAATGCTGTTTATTGTTGGTTCTTTCATTGATATCAACGCCTCTTATTTGATAAGTTTGCAAATCCCATTTATCAATAATCCGCCGTCTGCCTTATCTGGCGGAGAGGTCCTAAGCCCGCTCCACCAGATATTTTTCGTGTTGCACAACCCATTCTCTGCTCTTTATCCGATCTTGAACCCAGTCACAGCAGTTCGCAGGTTGGTTGCGAGTTTAGCGAGGTCCGATGATGACTGTGATATCTGTGTCGATCCCGCCGATATCTCATTTGATGATGAAGCTATAGCCTGGATGTCGCCGCTTACCTGCTCTGAAGCCGTTGACATCTCTTCGGTCGCAGTCGCTATCTGCTGGACCAGTGACTGAAGATTGCCTATGCTTTTGACAATGGCATGTAAAGCATCACCTGCCTGCACTGAGAGTTTCACACCTTCATCTACCCTCACCGTGGTTTCGTCCATCGAGCGGACAGCGCCGTCAACTTCAGTCTGTATTCCTCTGATCATGCTTCCGATCTCTGATGTGGCTTTGGCGGTGCGTTCCGCAAGTTTCCTGACCTCATCTGCGACAACGGCAAATCCTCTGCCCTGGTCGCCCGCCCGTGCGGCTTCTATCGCCGCGTTCAGGGCAAGGAGGTTCGTCTGGTCCGCTATGTCCGTTATCACGCCAACGATCTCACCTATCTGTCTGGATTTTTCACCAAGGCCCCCGATGGTCTTTGCGGACTCGCCCGCGCTTCTTGCTATGGCCTGCACTTCCTCGACAGCCTTCGAAACGATGTCTCCGCCTTTTTTTGCAGTGGCTGCAGTCTCGATCGCGGAAGATGCTATGCTGGAAGCGTTCTTTGCTACATCCACGACTGTCTGTGTCATCTGTTCTGTTGCTGTGGCTATCTGAGTAGACCTTGAAGACTGGTCCGTAATGCCCCTGGACATCTGCTCTGAACTCGCACTCAACTCCTGGCTTGCAGTGGCCACCGTCTCTGCCGATGATTTGACTTCGGATATCGTCTTCTTGAGGTTCTCAGCCATCCTCTTCATTGCGAGGAAAATGCCGGTTTCTCTGCGGTCTGCCTCAAGATGCACTGTCAAGTCTCCTTCGGCTATTTTCTTGGCAATGTCTGCAATATAGGCAGGCTCGCCCCCCAGTTGTGTGAGAAGTGTACGGAGTATCCAGAGAGCGACAAAAGCGGACAGTACCAGCGATGCAACGGCAAGTAAGACGATTGCGGTTATGGCCGTACTTGCATTCTGCAGGGCGTCTTTGCCAGCCCCATCCATCTGTCTGCCCTGGAACTTGATCAGTTTATCCACATTCTCCATATATGCAAGCTGTAGCGGTCTGGTCTTCTCAAACAGGAAGGCGATAGCTTCTTTCTTGCGGCCGGATTCTATCATCTTAATCATCTCCATGTACGCGGGACCGAAATTTGACCGCGCATCCTTCATATCTTTGAGTATCGCCTTTCCCTCCGGGCTCTTGATGAGCTGTTCGAGTTCCTTGATGTCATTCGTCACTTTCTCTCTTGAGTCCATTATTGTGCTAATCTCACCTTTGATCTTCACAGGATCTTCCATAAGTGCAGCGTTTCTCAGGCACCGGGCTACTATGTTGATATGATCTATTATGTCATTCGCTATCACTGTCTTTTTCCATCTGTCCTGTGTTATTTCCTTAATATTATCCGCGATGTGAGATAGCGCGATCACGGATGATGAGGCTATGACTAATGTCAGCGCAATAGCCATTCCGAATCCTATTAACAACTGTGTCCTGACCTTCATATTTGTGAGTTTCATCTGTATTCTCCTTTTCTCTGTGTTCCTATAATTGTTTGCATTGTACGCTGTATCTTCTTCAGTTTACCGACATGGGGGCAGTAGTTTTGCCTATGCCTTCACCTAGAAGCTTCTCGATATCAAGGAGCATAAGCAGGCCTTTATCCAGTTTTCCGACGCCGAGAACATAAGCGGAGTCGTTTCCGGCGGCCATGGGCGGCGGGGGTTCCACGATGTCGGATGAGACCCTCAGCACCTCGGAGACCGAATCCACGATGAGACCCACTGTCGTTCCCACGTCCACAACCATAATCCTTGACTGGCTGTCTATCTCCCTGAATTCGAGTCCAAACCTCTTGCGGAGATTGACAACCGGAATGACCTTACCCCTCAGATTGATTACCCCCTCGATGTAGTTCTCCGCATTCGGCACAGAAGTGATATTGACCATGCGGTTCACTTCCCGAACCTTCAGAATGTTTACTCCATACTCTTCATTGCCCAGTCTGAAAGTCACAAGTTGAAGAGTCTGGTTACTTTTGCTGTGCACTTGGTGTGTGACAGCGTTTCCGTATTCAGAATCTTCTGCTTTTGATTTATTCATATTCCCTCCTCCGATGTGTTCATGTCCGATATAATCGTAACCATAATAAAGCATCATCTGTGCCAGTTAAGCAGAACTATTGATTTCTGCGTAATTTCAGGTAGTTACACCAGATTCTTCATGGACAGTGAATCCGGAAGGGGTGTGAAGAAAGACCATATGTGAATTCTCCCTATGAGCCGTCAGTAAGCAGGAACTGACTGTGCTCCTCCTAATTGCCTCGAAAAATAAAGATTTGCGGAAGATATTAATAGATGGTCTGTTATTGACTTGTGAAAAGGGTGTCTGATTCGAAGTCCGGGTGCGAAAATTGGCACACCCCTTTCTCCAAGGAGGATGATCGACAGTTGGCTCAGCCTGCTTTGACGCGGTTCAAAACTCCGGGAATGAATCGAAGAACTGAGTCAAGCTCTGTCTTGAGTGCGGGGAGAAGGTTGCCGGCCTGCTGCAGATCGTCTGCATGAGCATAGCCTTCTATTTGAGCCGCAACCTTTCCCATACGTATTGCGCTGATGTTTCC
>DATHCU010000234.1:0-3010 GCA_035319385.1 Thermodesulfovibrionales bacterium | reverse complement strand
CCGGGAGGACTTTCAGCCGTATCTTCGTGAACACGGAGAGTGTGCCCTCAGAGCCCACCAGGAGCCTGGCAAGGTCGTAGCCCACAACACCTTTCGCAGTCTTGACTCCGGCGGTGATTACCTCTCCGTTCGGCAGGACAGCCTCCAGCTGCATCACATAATCGCGGGTGACTCCGTATTTGATCGCCCTTGGCCCGCCGGCATTTTCGGCAACGTTTCCGCCAATCGTGCAGAAGTTCATGCTCGCCGGATCAGGCGGATAGAAAAACCCCATCCATTCCAGCTCCCGTTGGAGCCGCCCGTTGATCACGCCTGGTTCGCAGAGCACCGTCAGGTTTTCCCGGTCGATCTCCAGGATCTTCTTCATCTTTTCGAGGCTGAGGATTACCGCCCCTTTCGTGCCTATCGACCCGCCTGTCATCCCGGTGCCTGCCCCTCGCGGAACAACCGGTATGCCTTTTCCATAGGCATACCTCATTATCTTCACAACATCTTCGGTTGTTTCGGGCCAGACAATAGCAGAAGGCGCCGTATCGATTCCGGAAGCATCAAATCCATAGCAGATAAGGTCTTCGGGCGAGGTGGATACCCTGAGATTGTGTAATGCGTCTTTTATGCGGTCCATGTGAGAATTTTGCGGTAATTAATGGTTCTAGCTGACGGCCTGCGCCTCGACAAGCTGCATAGAGATCACCTTCGAGACTCCGGACTCTTCAGTGGTTATGCCATAGATGTAATCAGCCACGCTCATCGTGTTCTTATTATGAGTAACCACAACAAACTGTGTATCTGCCGAAAAATCTCTTACGAGCTGTGCAAACTTTACCGTATTGGACTCATCCAGCGCCGAATCCGCCTCATCCAGTATACAAAGCGGCGTGGGTTTAAGGAGAAAACTTGCAAAGAGCAGCGACAAGGCAGTCAGGGTCTTCTCCCCGCCCGACAGAAGCGTTATATTCTGAAATCTCTTTCCGGGAGGCTGCGCAATAATATCAATTCCCGTCTCAAGTATATTGTTTTCGTCTGTCATCACAAGCTCGGCCCTTCCCCCGCCGAACAATGAAACAAACACCTCGGAGAACTTTGTCTTAAGGGATTCAAAGGCATCCCTCAGTTTCTTACGGGTAGTAACATTGATCTTCGTTATGGCTTCCTCAAGTTCGGCAATGGACCTGTTGAGATCATCCTGCTGTGTCTTAAGAAACTCATAACGGGTGTGCAGTTCCTCGTATTCCTCTATAGTGCCGAGGTTCACAGGGCCAAGATCCTGGATCTTTGCCCTTAGATCAGAGAGTTGCTCTTCGTCCTCTTCGGTCAGGGGTTCAACTTCGGCGCTGTCAATCTCCAGCCCGTAGTTCTGGCGGACATGTTCATGGAGGTTCTCCATCTTGAGCTTATGTTCGGCCTTCTGGATATCGAGTTCCGATGTCCGCTGGGCCAGCGTGTCAATCTTTATCCTGAGCTGCTTAAGACCGTGTTCAGTCGTAAGGAGCTCATGATTCTCCGTATCTATAACATCCCTTCTCCCGGATATGTCTTTTCGGAGCTCATCGGCAACCGTTACCATGGCCCGTATCTTTTCTTCGCCCTCCTGCATCTCCGATCTTCTCTGCACAATACGGGATTGTACGGAAGCAGTCTCCTCTTCCAGGAGCTCCTGCCTCTGCTTTATATCCGATATCTCCCTGGTCAGGCCCTCTCTCTCCTTAACGAGAGATTCTATCTTCTCCTTCAGTGATGTAATCATGAGCCTCACATCCGTAACTTCGGCCCTGTGCTCTTCAAGCCGTGCCCTCCTCAGAGATATTTCCTCCTGCAAGGAAGCGCTCTGCTGTTCTGCCCCTTCCCTTTTTCCGTCCGCCTGCCTGATCTCCTCCCCCTTGTCTGCCAGCTGTTGCTCTACGGATTCTCTTTCTTTTCCCAGCTGCTCGATTTCCAGGGTGATGTACGCAAGCTTTCGGCTCCTTCGTTCCCTGTCCTCTTTGTAATTTTCCGCGGTCAGTTTCAACAGGGATATCTCTTTCTCCTTCTCAACGATCGCGGTTTCAACGGCCTTTATGTCAGCCTCTTTTAATTCTGTCAGCTGCTGTACAGTATTCAAGTCGTTTTGCATGCGCCCTATGGCAGAACGCTTCGTTTCAATTTCGGACTCAAGCTCCCTTATCTCCTTCTTTCTCTTGAGAACGCCTTTGATCTCTCCGGCAATCACCGCGCCGGAAGGTTCGATCACATCACCATCAAGGGTGACAAAGAGGAGATGATTGCCCGCATTGATAAGACTCAGCGCTGTCTTCAGGTCCTTAACGATAAAGATATTCTCGAGCAGGCTCCGGGCAATGCCCTCAAACTCATTACTCGCCTTGACAACGTCCAGCGCCCTGCAGATAATGCCTTCCCTGATATCTGCCGATTTGTTCTCGACATGCGGATGGGCCGGGATGAAGGCTGTCCTCCCGAGGCCTTTTGTCTTCAGCGTGGCTACGGCAGACAGAATATCATCGAACGTAGGGAGAACAAAAGAGTTCACTTTTTCAGACAGTACGCTCTCGATGGCCTTTTCATAATCATCCTGCACTTCAATCACGTCGGACAGCGAGGCAAGCAACTGCACATTCAAGCCTCCGGACAGGAGTTCCTTGGTGGAATCATCAAACAGAAGTTCCCTCAGGGACTCCATCCTTGATATATATGACGCAAGCTCTTCTTTCAGTCTCGCTAATGCCTCTCTGAGTGTTTCGATCCTGCCCTTCCCTGAGGCGAGTTCAGTCCGGAGATTCTCCCTCTTGTCATTCAGCATAAGGAGGTTATTGTTCTTGTCCAGAAGGCCTGATTCGATATCCCTTAAAGAGACGTCCACATCAGACAATGTTCTTTTCAGGCTTTCAGCCTCTCTGAGGGATGACTCTTCCCGGTGGCTGAGGCTCTCCTGTGATGACTGGAGTCTGCTCTGGATGTTTCTAAGACTGCTCAGTTCATCGGATATCCTGTATATCTCTCTCCTCTTGCTCTC
>DATHCU010000233.1:0-4268 GCA_035319385.1 Thermodesulfovibrionales bacterium | reverse complement strand
GTCGTTATGATCCCTCTGATGGTTGGCATCCTCAAAATGGGCCAGCACAAGGCGCACGGAACCAGTCTTGTGGCCCTGGTTTTTACCGGGTTGTCGGGCGCTTTCACCTATGCGCTTAAAGGCTCCGTCGATGTTGCGGGTTCCATGCTGCTGGCAGTCACCGCCATATTTACGGCAAGGGCGGGGGCTCATTTCGCTCACGCCCTCCCTGAGTGGAAACTCAAGAAATCGTTCGGTGGATTTCTGATTATCGTCTCCCTTCTGCTGCTTGCAAAACCATACATTGCCGCTGCAGGCACGGCTGCTGGAGGGTGGGAAAAGATTGTGGTACTATTAATTACAGGGATCTTCACCGGTTTTCTTTCGGGCATGATGGGCGTGGGAGGCGGCACGATTATGGTTCCCGCGATGGTTCTTCTCGCTGGCTTCAATCAGCATACGGCGCAGGGAACTTCGCTGCTGGCCATGATACCCGCCGGCGGCGTCGGAGCCTTTACTCACTGGAAACTCGGCAACGTTAGTGTTGGCTTGCTACCCTGGCTGATTCCCGGTATTCTCGCAGGGACGTACCTGGGAGCGACCCTCGCCCACGTACTTTCAGAGGCGGTATTGAGGATCGTTTTTGCCTTGATCCTGATATGGACGGGCGTCAGATATCTCAGGACCCCAGCTAAAAGAGGAGACCGGAATCAATAGTTCTCGAATGAAGAACCTGTGGCAAAGACCGCAGGGCAATGATTTCGGCAAGTGAAGGAGCGTAGTAGCGAGGTAAGGATACATGGGAAATGTTCTTTTGAGGATAATGATCAACGCCCTCTCCATTTCGGTGGCTGTCAGGGTTGTGGATGGAATAACTTTTTTCGGCGAATGGTGGAAGATGATAATCATTGGGGCGGTCTTTGGCGTTGTGAATACGCTGATAAAACCCGTTGTGACATTCTTCACCTTTCCCCTGATTGTACTGACTCTCGGTTTGTTCACCCTCATTGTCAACACACTGATGCTGCTTCTTACCGCAGAGCTCTCCGAGCCTCTTAATCTCAGCCTTCACATATCGGGGTTCGCGGCTGCTTTCAAAGGAGCCTTAATAGTAAGCATAATAAGTATGGTTCTCTCCTGGGTTACCGGCAGCAAGAGGATGGGAAACTACAGGGGACAGGGAGAGTAATATCAATTAATGCCAGCCACCAGCTCATTCGATTTCTTTGTCCAGCTTCATCTGACGGAGCGATGCAACCTCCGGTGCAGACACTGCTACCAGACCGGCAGGTTCGTTGATGAGATGTCTGTACGCGAGATAAGTGAGGTCGTAGCGGAGATATCCGATACGATTGACGGATGGGAATCGGCATATGGCATTGAGTATTCAAGAAGCTTCAATGTCACCGGCGGTGAGCCCCTGCTGCGAGGGGATTTGTTAGAAATTGCGGAAGAGATAAAGCGACGGGGCTTCAGTCTGTATCTGCTCACAAACGGTATACTTGTCAATGAGAATAAAGCCAGGTCAATGGCTGATCTGGGGGTTGACGGAGTTCAGGTAAGTGTAGAGGGGCCTGAAGAGATACACGATTCGATACGCGGAAAGATGTCTTTCTTATCCTCGATGAGAGGTGTCCAGGCCCTTCTTGATGCCGGGCTGACGGTGACCCTGAATGTCACACTTTCTTCTGTTAATGCAGACTACTTCATGGACATTATCGACTTGGCTATGAAAAAGGGTGTTCAGCGACTGGGTTTTTCAAGACTTGTCCCTTCAGGAAAAGGAGAATCCATGCTTAAGGACATGTTGAGCCCGGAGGCCGTCAGACGCGCTTACAAGAAGATATTCTCTGTGGATACAGGCAATCTGAAAATCGTTACAGGCGATCCGATAGCTTCACAATCTCTCGTTGACTTCGACGACAAAGACATGGGAGATGTGCCCCTCGGAGGATGTGCAGCTGCCGTATCAGGCATCACGATCCTTCCTGACGGCACGCTCGTGCCTTGCAGGAGACTATATGTTCCGATAGGAAATATCCGAAGAGATTCCTTCAGAGAACTGTGGGCAACCTCAAAGGTACTCGAAGACATCCGAAGCCGGAATAAATACGAAGGCAAATGCAGGACGTGCAGGAGATGGGCCCAGTGCAGGGGATGCAGGGCAATCGCCTATGCATATTCAGGGGCGCAGGGCAGGGGCAGCTGTCTGGCTGAAGACCCACAGTGTTTTGTTGAATAATGATTCACCTGCAGCGCCTTCTTTTCTGAGTCATTGACTTTCAAGCTGCAGCCTCTTTAAACTTAATCCTTATGAAAAAAGATCTGATGAGCATTCTTGAAGCGGCGCTGGCGAAACTCGGCATTTCGGAAGCGTCCTCGTTGGAAATTGAGGTGCCCCGCCAGGAGACCATGGGAGATTTTGCGACGACTGCCGCTCTGTCCCTGGCGAAGTCTCTGAAGAAGCCGCCCAGGAAGATTGCGGAGGACTTGGTCAATGCCATAGATGACAAAGCCATCTTCGAAAAGATAGAGATCGCGGGCCCGGGTTTTATCAATTTCACATTTTCAAGAGGATATCTGTTTTCGCGGTTACGAGATCTGCTGAAGCTGCAGGAAGATTTCCTACGCTCCGATATCGGAGGAGGGAAACGTATCCAGATAGAGTTTGTTAGCGCAAATCCGACAGGACCGCTTCATCTCGGCCACGGAAGAGGCGCCGCAACCGGAGCTGCCCTGTCTAATCTAATGCGTGCGGCCGGCTACATCGTCGACAGGGAATATTATGTCAACGATGCCGGAAGACAGGTGAAGCTACTGGGCCATTCTGTCTTCGCAAGGTATCAGCAGCTGCACGATGTGGAATACCCTTTCCCTGAAGATGGATACAAAGGGGAATATGTAGAAGAGATTGCCACGGAAATAATGAAGGAGAAACGCAAGAAATACATACAGTCGAGTTTTGAAGAAGTGGCGGATTTCTTCATCGACTATTCCTATCAAAAGATCCTTTGCGGGATCAGAAAAGATCTTTTGGATTTCGGGGTTGATTTTGATATATGGCAGAGCGAGAGAGAGCTTTTTCGGTCCGGTGAGGTGGAGGGCTCCCTGAATGACCTCAGGGCTGCTGGCCGGATATATGAGAAGGAGGGTGCTACCTGGTTCAAGGCGACCGATTTCGGTGACGAAAAGGACAGGGTCGTTGTAAAACAGGATGGCGAATATACTTATTTTACCTCTGATATTGCATATCACAGGAAGAAGATCGAAAAAAAGTACGATGAACTGATCGATATCTGGGGCGCCGACCATCACGGATACATACCAAGGGTACAGGCGGTTATCGAAGCGCTTGGCTACCCGAGGGACAAACTGAAGGTTATTCTCGTGCAGATGGTAAATCTTCTTAGGGGAGGCAAGCCTGTCCAGATGTCGAAAAGGGCTGGCGAGTTCATCACCCTCAAAGATGTCATGGACGAGGTGGGAGCGGATACGACAAAATTCATATTCCTGACCAGAAGACCTGACAGTCACCTCGACTTCGATCTCGAAGTTGCCAAGACCCAGTCGTCCGAAAACCCGGTCTTCTACGTGCAGTATGCGAATGCAAGAATACACAGCATATTCAGGCGGGCGTCGGAGCAGGGTATTGATCTGTCTGCGATCCATGATCCCGACATAGGACTCTTGTCGGCTGCCGAAGAGATCAGGATCGTCAAGAAGCTCCTCCTGTACCCGACGGTCTTTGAGGGTGCTGCGAAGGCGCATGAACCTCACAGGATCACCTTTTATCTGCAGGAACTCTCCGGTATGTTTCATCCTTACTATAACAAATACAGGATTATCGGAGATGACACGCCGCTGACTCTGGCACGGATCGCGCTCTGTGAGGCGGTCAGAATTGTGCTCAAGGAGGGCCTGCATATTCTCGGCTTGAGCGCGCCTGAAAAGATGTGATGAAACGGGAAGATCGATGTTTAGATTGACTTTCGCATCAGGTTACTGTTATAAAAATAACTTATGATTCCGAAGACCGAAAAGATCTGGATGGATGGAAAGTTTGTGAACTGGGACGATGCCAAGGTCCATGTCCTCACGCATACTCTTCATTACGGACTCGGGATTTTTGAGGGCATCAGGTGTTACGAGACCGGAAAGGGTTCTGCCATTTTCAGGCTCGATGAGCATGTCGAGAGGCTGTTTGATTCGGCCCACATTTTCCTTATGGAGATTCCTTATTCGAGGAGAGAAATAAGAGATGCCATCGTGGAAACGGTGAGGGTCAACAA
>DATHCU010000232.1:0-2060 GCA_035319385.1 Thermodesulfovibrionales bacterium | reverse complement strand
CTCTGACAACAATTCTCCCGTTGACCATCACGGTATCAACGTCGGAAGCCATTGCCGCATAGACCATATGAGAATAGATGTTGTAAATGGGGGTGAGATGCGGCTTGGAAAGATCCAGGGATATAATGTCAGCCAGTTTGCCCTTATCAAGACTGCCGCATGTCATACCGATGCCTGTGGCCTCCGCGCCCCATCTCGTGGCCATGAGGACTATTGTCTTTGCATCAAGCACCGTAGGATTGCCTGATAAAGCCTTGTGCACCTTTGCGGTGGTGGACATCTCGCTGAGGATATTGAGGTCGTTGTTGCTGGCAGCTCCGTCCGTTCCGAATGTGACTCTCACCCCTGAAGAAAGCATGGATGCGACAGGCGCAAAACCTGATGCGAGTTTAAGGTTGCTTTCCATACAGTGAGCTACCCCAACCTTGTGTTTGGCTAGCAGCTCGATCTCGTTGTCTTCCAGCCATACGCAATGGGCGGCCAGAACAGACTCATCAAGGAACCCGAGCCTTGCAAGGTGTTCAACAGGCCTCAGCTTGTACCTGAGCTTGATTTCTTCAACCTCCCACTGTGTCTCCGCAAGATGAATATGAAGAGGCACGCCCAGCTTGTTGGCCATCGCCTTCGCCTTCATGAGGGTTTCGGGACAGCATGTATAGAGGGCGTGAGGAGCTATGCAGGGTGTGATCAATTCGTCACCCTTCCAGTTATGAACAAACATCTCCGCGTTGGAAAGATACTCATCGACACTCTTTGCGGAGACACTCGGGAAATCCAGTATGCCTGAACCGAGCACGGCCCTCATCCCCACTTTTTTGCAGGACTCACCGGCCGCGTCTTCGAAGAAGTACATGTCGTTGAATGTTGTAATGCCGCCTTTGAGCATCTCGACACAGGCGAGCTCAATGGCATCTGATATGAACTCGTGACTGAGCCATCTGTTTTCTGCGGGCCAGATATGATTGTTGAGCCATTCAGTCAGAGGAAGGTCATCGGCAATGCCCCTGAAATAGACCATCGCAGCGTGGGTGTGAGTATTTATCAGCCCCGGCAGAACGGCCTTGTTCCCGCCTTCAACGATGTTAGGCGACGTATATTTTTTGAGTAATGCTTCCTCTCTCTCAACCGCAACAATCTTCTTGTCCTTAACCGCTACGGCACCTTCTTCGATAACAGGAAGTCCTTCGGTCATGGGCAGCACATAATCACCGCAGATTATATAGTCAACTCTTTCCAATTCTTCGCAAGCCTCCGCTTTCTTCATATCTTATGAAACAGCAATACCCAATAATCAACAACTGGTTATTGGGTATTGGGCATTTGTATCCTGTCTATTTGATTTAAGCCATCTCAATCAGTTTTTCGGCTATCTGAACCGCATTCAGCGCAGCTCCCTTTCTCAGATTATCAGCGACTATCCACAAATTGATCCCGTTCTCTATCGTATCGTCTTCGCGTATCCTGCCGACATACGTCTCATCCTTGCCGGCCACATCAATCGGAAGGGGATAGATATTTTTTTCAGGGGCATCGTAAACGATCACTCCGGGCGCCGTCGAGAGAATGGCCCTGACTTCGTTCGGGACAAGTTTCTTCTCTGTTTCGATGTTCAGGCTTTCAGAATGGCACCTGAACACGGGCACGCGGACAGTCGTAGCTGTCAGCCTTATTGCATCGTCTCCCATTATCTTCTTGGTCTCGTTCACCATCTTCATCTCTTCCTTCGTATACCCGTTTTCGAGGAACTTATCGATATGCGGAAGGACGTTGAACGCGATCTGATGCGGATAGACATTCATCTTCGCCTCCCTGAAATTCAGGAGGTCAGTAGTCTGCTGCATCAGCTCATCTATAGCCTTCTGCCCGGTGCCGGAGACCGACTGAAAGGTCGTTACCACAACTCTCTTGATCTTTGCGGCGTCATGTATCGGTTTCAGCACGACTACCATCTGGATGGTCGAGCAGTTCGGATTTGCTATGATACCCTTGTGCCACTTCAGGTCGTGGGGGTTAACCTCAGGGACCACAAGGGGAATCTTGGGGTCCATCCTCCACTGGCT
>DATHCU010000231.1:0-4427 GCA_035319385.1 Thermodesulfovibrionales bacterium | reverse complement strand
GGATTCAGGCCCGGGGATGAAAACTCATTGAAATTCAGCTACAAGCTTATCATCTCGGGTAATCCTTCCGCCGCTGCTTACAGGGCCGAGGCAACCGGGAAGACCGGCTCGATTGTGGCGGGTGACAAGTTCTGTCTCGATCAGAACAATAGCACAGCATGCCCCTAAAAGACATTCGATGATTTGGGAACCTTAGCCGATTATATCAGAGAGCTTCGTGTAAAACACTGGGTCAAGAACCTGTTCCTCTTTGCCGCCCCATTCTTTGGAGGGGTGCTTTTCAAAGATCCCACACTGCGCCTTGCCCTTCCTGCTTTCCTGTCTTTTTCTTTCTGCGCAAGCGCGGTATACGTTCTAAATGACATAGTCGACATAAGAACCGACAGGCTTCATCCGAAGAAGAGCCTGAGGCCGATAGCTTCGGGAGCTATTTCCAAAGGGAATGCCGTTTTGGTCGCGGTCATGCTGACGCTGATATCTTCGGTCATGTCTTTCTTTATTTCCCCGCTGTTCTTTGGATTACTCGTCCTGTACTTATCGATACAGCTGGCTTATTCGACTTACCTGAAACGCGTTGCGGTCGCGGATATTTTCTGCATAGCCTCGGGTTTTGTCATCAGGGTAATTGCCGGGGGCGCGGCGTTCCATGTTTATGTCTCGCGCTGGCTTCTTGTGACTATGTTCATGATCTCCCTTGTGCTGGCGGCAGGCAAGAGACTCGGAGAGGTGAGATTGCTTCATGAGAAAGTCGAGGCGCACCGGAAGAGCCTCGATGCGCATTTCGTCTCCACCCTGAATGAGATCCTGGTCATATCTGCATCAGGTTCTTTGATCTCATATGCCCTTTACACAATAGAACAGTTCAGGAACCTGGTTTATACCGTGCCTGTGGTGACTTTCGGTCTCTTCAGATATCTCCTGATTTCGAAGAAGGGAGGAGGAGACCCGACCGAGGCGCTGACCGGGGACAGATGGCTTGCTTTGACGGTTATAGTTTGGTTACTGATGATAGGGGTTTTAAGGTACAATTAATCGTCATCCTATTATGGCGCTGAAGTGAATTACTAACTGAATCTTAGGCTAGATGGGGGGACCTTATGATAAAAGAAACTGAGAAGAAGGGGCTGGAGTATGTCTATCATCAGGGAGAGCTGTATTGTATCATCCTCAGAGATAGTTACGAGGGGCAGGGAATTGAGTTTTTCACGCCGGACAGTTTTTCTCAGCAGCTCGGGTTCTTGCCGCACAAGAAAGGCAATGTGATAAAACCACATAAACATAAGATAAACAAGCGTGAGATACTTTTCACACAAGAGGTGCTCTTCATGAAGAAGGGGAAGGTCAAAGTCAATTTTTATGACCCCTCCGAATTGTTTGTTGGCTCCGAAATCGTCGGCAAAGGCGATGTCATCCTACTTGCAGGGGGAGGCCACGGTTTTGAAATCATGGATGAAGCAATAATGATCGAAATAAAACAGGGCCCCTATGTCGGAGAAGAGGACAAGATGAGATTTGAAGGGGTAGAGGTCAGAGTTGATACCGGTAAATGAGCCCAGCATAGGCGACAAAGAATTAGAATATGTCATCGAGGCCGTAAAAAGCGGCTGGATCTCATCTGAAGGGAAATACATCAAGGCCTTCGAAGAGAAGTTCTCGGGCCATGTTCGGAGAAGGCATGGTATAGCGGTAAACAATGGGACAAACGCCCTGATCTTGGCCTTGAGGGCCCTGGATATGCCCGCTGCCTGCGAAGTGATATTGCCTTCTTTTACGATCATCTCATGTGCAATGGCATGTGTTTACAACGGGCTTGTTCCGGTATTTTGCGATTCAGTGAAAGATACCTGGAATATCGACACGTCAAAGATAGAAGAAAAGATAACCGAAAGGACCAAGGCAATTATGCCGGTCCATATCTATGGTCATCCCGTTGACATGGACGGGATACTGGAGATAGCAAAGAGGCACAACCTTTATGTAATAGAAGACTTCGCCGAGGCGATAGGCTCCGAGTATAAAGGACAGAGATGCGGAAGTTTCGGAGACATAAGCTGTGCCAGCTTTTACGCCAATAAGGTCATAACAACAGGAGAAGGTGGGATGTGCCTTACGGACGATGCCGTGCTGGCGGAAAAGCTAAGGAGGTTAAGAAACCTTGCCTTTATCCCTGAGGAAAGGTTTGTCCATTACGAACTCGGGTTCAATTTCAGGATGACCAATATTCAGGCGGCCATTGGCCTGGCGCAGACTGAGAGAATTGATGATCATGTGAAGACCAAAGTCAGGTTAGGCGAAAGCTACAATGGACTTCTGAGACCACTTCAGGAAAAAGGCCTGATAGAACTCCCCGTGGAAAGGGAATGGGCCAGGAATACGTACTGGATGTACGGAATAGTCCTTAATCCTGGACTCGGGCTCAGTGCTGTAAAGGCGATGGGGGAAATGGCTGATAAGGGAGTTCAGACCCGTCCGTTCTTTTATCCGATGCACCTTCAGCCTGTTTTTAGAAAATATCCGTGGTTTAAGAAAGAGCTCCTGCCTGTCTCGGAGTTTCTATACAAATACGGCTTTTACCTGCCTTCCGGGCTGACGCTGACTGAGGGACAGATTTCAGAGGTCGCAGAGCGTGTTAAGGAGGTTGTCACCTGATGGTCTTTAACGAGCGATACGCAGGAGCATATGATGCACTGTATCGGGACAAGGATTACGAAAAAGAGTGCGATTATATAGAATCCCTTTTCAGGAAACACGGCCGTAAACCGCGGTCGATTCTTGACCTCGGCTGCGGCACAGGCGGGCACGCGTTGATACTTGCACAGAGAGGCTACAGAGTCACAGGGATAGACAGGTCATCGCCGATGCTTGAGATTGCAAGGAGCAAGGCAAAGGGCAAAGGGGCAGAGTTTATCAAGGGTGATATAACAAAACTGAGACTGAACAGAAAGTTTGATGCCGTAATCTCCATGTTCGCGGTAATGGGTTATCAGACTGCCAATGATTCATTTGCCGCCGTCTGCAAACTGGCAAGAAGATCTCTTTCCCCCGGCGGACTATTCATGTTCGATTGCTGGCACGGTCCCGCTGTCCTTTTAGACCGACCGACACCGCGCATTAAGGAGATAGACAGCGGCAAAGACGAAAAGATTATCAGATATACGCTGCCGGAGATGGATGTCATGAATCATATTGTCAATGTGAATTTCAGGGTCTGGAGGGTAAAGCGTAATTCATTTAAAGAGAATGCCGAAGTACATCCCATGAGATTCTTCTTTCCGCAGGAGGTCATATATTTTCTTGAAGTGGCGGGATTTGATAAGGTTCGTCTCTATCCCTTCTTTGAGATTGACCGAGAACTGACGGATAAGGACTGGAATATGATGGTGGTAGGTGCACAGCCGGGATGAAATCTGCCTCAAAACTTCCAAATTATTGGATCTGCATAAGGACGAAGTGCTGATTGATGTCGCGGCTTCAGGCAGCCCCTGTTTCGAGATCTCGAAGAGGAGGTCTGGATGCACATGTTATGCACCGGACCTCACTTTCCCGCCGATATGGAAGACATAAAAACAAAGGCAATAAGGTCGGTTAAATGGACTGCATTGAGCGAGATAGTTTCACGGTCTATACAGCCGATAGTAATGCTTGTTCTTGCTCGACTTCTAACACCTGCGGATTTCGGGGTAGTGGGTGTTGCAATAATTGCTGTAGGTCTCGCGCAGATATTTCAGGATTTTGGGCTCGGCAAGACCCTTATTCAGACAGAAACTGATATCGAAGAATCTGCGAATATTGTCTTCTGGTCAAATCTTGTTCTCTCGATTTTCATGTATCTGACTCTATTTGTCTCTGCCCCGCTAATATCCGACTTCTTCCATGATTCTAAGGTGACTAATGTTTTAAGAGTGTTGTGCCTGCAGATCATACTAATCAGTCTCTCGACAGTTCATCAGGCCTTATTTCAGAGAGATTTCCAGTATAAGAACTTATTTTTTGTGAGACTTTTTTCAGCTGTAATACCTGCCTTCGTTTCGATACCACTGGCATTGTCGGGTTACGGAGTATGGTCCTTGGTGCTTGGAACACTCGCCGGAAGTATTGCTCAGGTCTTTACATTCTTGGGAATCAGTAAATGGCGCCCTCGTCTGGATTATAATTTCGAGTTGGCGAGGAAGTTGTTTGGGTTCAGCAGTTGGGTAGTCTTAGAGGCTTTTTTAGGCTGGATAATCTTGTGGGGAGATTCAATTGCTTTAGGCCATTTTCTTGGGGTTAAAGAGCTTGGAGTGTATCGCATAGGCATAGCGCTTCTTATGGCTATCTTCGGCATTTTTTTTAATCCAATTTTGCCGGTGGCATATTCAGCCTTTTCGAGGCTGCAGGCAAATCGCGAAGAATTGAAGCAATCTTTCCTGAAGATAACCACGATCATA
>DATHCU010000230.1:0-5329 GCA_035319385.1 Thermodesulfovibrionales bacterium | reverse complement strand
CTTAATTCGCGTGTCGGCACATACGAGATATGGGATGTTGAGAACCCGACCTGTATGGATCACCCTCTGCATTACCATGTCAATTCCGCACAGGTGCTTTCGATAAACGGCGGAGATCCCGGCTATGCTTCGCTTTATACTTCCATCCCCGCGCTCAAGGATGTAGTTGTCATACCGAAGTGGGGAAGCGCAAGACTTCTGATGCTTGTAACGGATTTTACAGGCATGTCGATGTTTCATTGCCACATCATAGAACACGAGGATATAGGGATGATGGGGCATTGGAATATCGTATGATCGGAAGCCTGAAAGCCAAAAAAATCGTATTACTTCTTCTTGCGGGATTGCTTGTTATCCTGAGTTACGCTCCATCGCATGCGGCCCTCAGATCGGGCGATGCTCTGCCGCGAATTACGCTCTATAGTCTGAACGGTTCGAAGGTGAGTCTGCCGGATGATTACAAAGGAAAGGTCGTTGTGATCCATTTCTGGGCAAGCTGGTGTCCTTACTGTATAAAAGAGATAGCAGCGATAGAATCGATCTACAAGAAATACGGAGACAAGGAGTTGGCCCCATTTTCAATAAATGTGGGTGAGTCAAGAGATGCGATCAACAGGTATATCGCAAACACCACTGTCACGTATACTATTCTTCTCGACCCTGACAAACAGGCGTCGAAACAATACTGGATCACGGGAGTTCCAATGACCTTCGTGGCGGACAAGAGCGGCGTTCTCAGATACAAGATATTCGGAGAGATAACAGGGGCCGGCCTGAAGAAAATTGTCTCCGCGATCCTGGGGCGATAACGCCCCCTGAATCATCACTAAAAGGAGGGAAGAAAATGAAGAAGAAGTATGTTGCAGCAGTAATCGTCCTTTTTAGCCTCTGTCTTTTTATTTCTGCCTTCGCTTCAGAGCACAGCGATATTAAGCAACACCAGTCCTGTAAGTACTGCGGTATGGACCGTGAGAAGTTTTCCCACAGCAGGGTATTCATTGAATATGACGACGGTTCTTCCGTGGGGTTGTGCAGTATTCATTGCGCGGCCGTTGATCTCTCGTTGAATATCGATAAGACTCCGAAGTCAATTATGGTTGCCGATTACAAGACGGGAAACCTGACTGATGTGGAGAAAGCGGTCTGGGTCATCGGCGGGAGCAAGCCTGGCGTTATGACGAAGAACGCGAAATGGGCTTTCGCAAGCAAGCCCGAGGCGGAATCCTTCATCAAGGAAAACGGGGGAAAGCTTGCGTCATTTGACGATGCTATGAAGACAGCGTATGAGGATATGTATCAGGATACGAAGATGATCAGGGACAAGAGGAAGATGATGAAGATGAAGAAGCAACAGGAGGGCAAACACTAGGTACCCGACTGATACTGTTTCCCTAGAGTACAGGCAGGCATGTGCCCACAAGCCTTGCACATGCCTGCCTTCAGAGACGCATTCTCTTTTGGCCATTCCGATTCGGAAAGCCCCGAAAGTGGTCCAGGTTAAGGACGGGAGGAAATTCTTTGAAGAGAGCACTGATTTCATTCGTGATTATTTTCTTGTGCGGCAGCATAGCCGTTGCTGAAGAAAAGAAGCCGCTCAAGCCTTCACCAAAGGACAAATGTCCTGTCTGCGGTATGTTTGTGGCAAAGTATCCTGACTGGGTCGCAGAGATAGTCTTCAGGGACGGCTCAATAGTCTTCTTCGATGGCTGTAAGGATATGTTCAAATATTATTTCGACATGAAGAAATACACTCCGAAAAAGACCAGGGCCGACATAGATTCCATATTCCTGATCGAGTACTACGACTTCAAGTTTGTAGATGGCATGCAGGCTTACTATGTCCTGGGCAGCGATGTGTTCGGACCCATGGGGAGGGAACTGATACCTTTCGCGAAAGAGGCGGACGCCAATGAGTTTCTCAAGGACCATAAAGGTAAGAGGGTCCTGAAGTTTAAAGATGTCACGCAGGAGACGCTTAAATTATTGGAATGAGAAGACCGTTCGAACCGGGAAATGTAATAGAGAATTCACAGACAGATATATGGGAATAAAACCCTTCAGGAAGTCCGGAATCTTCTTATGTTTCATTGCCGTCAGTCTTTTGCTTGTTTCTGTCATGTTTGTGTATGCCTTTTTCCGTGTGAGGTCGGATGCCGGGACGATTATCCGTCAGTCTGAGATCGTGAAGGAGCTTCAGTTGACTGACCTCTGTCTCTTTACAGAGGCCCGGTATACGAGAAATCCGTCTCAGGCGGACCTGCACGCCGCTTTCCAGGACCATCCCGTCTCGATAGAGCATTTTCCCGCAGGGTCTTTAGTAATGCCGCCTGAGTGCCTGAGGAGGATAAATGGGAAAGTCAATTGAGAGACAGAGGAACATAATCGATTTTACTCTGTCGTCTCTCCTGAGACGAAAAGGGAAGAACATTTCTCTGATGATCGTTTATACGGTCATCGTGTTTGTCCTGGCTTCAGTGATGTTCTTCACTCACTCTATCAAGAAAGAGGCCCACCTTATTCTGAAGGACGCGCCTGAGATGGTTGTGCAGAAGATGATCGCGGGAAGACATGAGCTGATCCCTGAAGGATATATGGAGAAGATCGGGGGGATCAGGGGCGTGGGGTCTGTTCACGGGCGGCTCTGGGGTTATTACTACGACCCTACGGTGGGGGCGAATTATACTCTTCTCGTGCCGCAGGACAGGAAGATTGAGAGCGGAGAAATCATAATAGGCAACGGGATCTCGAGAAGCCGTCTCGCATACGAAGGCGACATAATAGGCTTCAGGTCTTACGATGGTTCTCCGATGAATCTGGCCATAAAAGAGATACTCTCCTACGATTCCGAGCTGGTCTCCTCCGACCTTGTTCTCATATCACGGGATGATTTCATGACATTGTTCGGAATGCCCAAGGGGCATTTTACTGATCTTGCCCTGAGTGTCAGAAATCCCAGAGAACTGCCGACAATTGCCCAGAAGATATCTGATCTCCTGCCCGATACCAGGCCGATCATCAGGAACGAGATCGAGAGGACATATGACTCCGTCTTTGACTGGAGGGGCGGGGTCATGGTGCTGATACTTTCCACGGCGCTTCTCTCTTTCGTGATATTTGCCTGGGAGAAGGCGTCGGGTTTGAGCGCGGATGAGAAGAGGGAGATAGGGATACTGAAAGGCCTTGGCTGGGAGACTTCTGACGTAATAATGATAAAGTTCTGGGAAGGAGTTGTCGTATCTCTCTCCTCATTTCTGGTGGGAATTATTTTGGCATATATACACGTGTTTTTCACTCACGCCCCGCTTTTCGAACATACCCTGAAGGGCTGGGCAATACTCTACCCGGAATTCAGACTTACGCCCTTTGTGGATGCCTATCAGATCTTTACCCTATTCTTTCTCACTGTGGTCCCGTATACGGTAGCTACGATAATCCCAGCTTGGCGGGCCGCGACCGTTGATCCGGACTCGGCGATGAGGACATAATTGTGATTGATCTTATAGATATAAGAAAGGTATTTAATGTTGGTAGGCCGAATGAATTCAGGGCTGTCAACGGAGTCACCCTGTCGATTGAACAGGGAAAGATCAGTGTTTTGAAGGGGCCGAGCGGGTCTGGAAAGACCACCCTTCTGAGCATGATGGGCTGCATGTCAAGACCTACATCCGGCAGGATCAAAGTCTGCGGCGTGAAGATATCGGGGATAGCGCAGGATGGTGACAGAGCGATTGAGGTGACGAGCCTTCCGGAAAGGTTTCTGACCGAGGTCAGAAGAAAGACCTTCGGTTTCATATTCCAGCAATCCAATCTCATAAGGGGAATTACCGTTATCGAGAATGTGATGCTGCCCGCCTATCCGTATGGAGCAAAGCACTCCGATCTGCGGGTGAGGGCTATGTCGCTTCTCAAGTTGTTCAATATTTCCGATCACGCTCTTCACAGGGCAGAGTGGCTCTCGGGCGGGGAGGCGCAGCGGGCCACGATCGCAAGGGCGCTGATGAATGACCCGTTCGCGATCATTGCGGATGAACCCACCGCTCACCTCGACACGAAACTCTCCCGGGAATTTATGGAGATCGTAGCCCGCCTCAAGGAGGACGGGAAGACCGCTTTAATAGCAAGCCATGATCCTATTGTTTATGAATCCCCTGTTGTCGACAGGGTTGTCTCGATGAGGGACGGCATGCTCGTTCCGGATTAATGCTTCTCCACCCGGCCATCATAGCTCTCCTGCTCTCTTCTATGATCATCTCCTGCATGGTCGTATATTCTTCCTACTATGGATTCCGGATCCTGAGACAGTGGGACATCAACAGCGGGAGTGAAGTGCAGTTACTGCTCGAAAGGAGGACATACCTTATCTCGGTGGTCCTCACCTACGTACTCGGATTTCAGATAGTTTCTCTGTTTCTCTTCATTTACACTGCTGACAGTCTTCATTCCCTCTTCGTCGGCGCGATGTGCGCCGCAGGCACGCTGAATGTCAACAAATATGGCTATCCGCTTTTGATCCTAAAAATGGCAAACTTTCTGGCAGCTGGTCTTTGGCTCATTATGAATTATTCGGACAACAAGGCCTATGATTATCCGCTGGTAAAGAAGAAATATCTTATGCTTCTTCTTATAGCACCATTGTTTCTCGGGGAATCGATACTGCTGTTAAAGTATTTTCTCGGGCTGAAGGCCGATATCATTACATCATGCTGCGGCAGTCTTTTTAGCGTGAACAGGGATACTGTTGCGTCCGAACTCTCGGCGCTTCCCTTCAGCATGATGAAGGCCGTGTTTTACGGCAGCATCGGCGCGACTTTCGCTACCGGGATATTCTTTATCACGAGCCGGAAAGGGGCGATCTGGTTTTCGATAGCGAGCGGAGTATCTTTCCTGGTCACCATCGCTGCTATTATCTCGTTCATCTCCCTTTATTTTTACGAACTCCCGACTCACCATTGCCCGTTTTGCATCCTCCAGAGGGAGTATGGCTTTGTGGGTTATCCCCTCTATGTCATGCTGTTTTGCGGCGCTGTCAGCGGCATGGGAGTCGGCATGCTGGCTCCGTTCCAGAATGTCGGGAGTTTAACGACTATCATTCCCGCCTTGCAGCGCAGACTTGCGATCACGACCCTTGTGTTATATGCGTTGTTTATGGCCGTTGTTACGTACAGGATGGTTTTCACGAGTTTTGTGCTCGAATAGCAGAATTGCCGGTCTAATTTCCTTTCTCGCTCATATGAGGAGGGCCATGATTTTTTGTGTTTGCTATAATTAGCACTAACTTTGGTTTAAATTCATATTTCAAAGGGGAGGGATAGGATGAAGAGAATACTTT
>DATHCU010000229.1:0-2371 GCA_035319385.1 Thermodesulfovibrionales bacterium | reverse complement strand
GTAATGAGCCCTGACATGCAGAGTTATGCTGCTGTTGCTCACAAAGGCATGAAAGAAGTCTTCAATCAGATCGGGATCGAAGTCTTTAAGCTTGCTCCTCTTAGGAAACTCAACTTTATATACCAGAAAAGGCCTGCCGCTGATGTCGAGGCACACTTCAGCCAAGGCCTCATCCATGGGCACAGATGCCTCTCCATATCTGGTTATTCCCTTCATGTCGGACAATGCTTGCCTGACTGCCCTGCCGAGCACAATGCCGACATCTTCGACCGTGTGGTGGTCGTCAATATCCGTATCGCCCTTAGCCTTTATCCTGAGATCGAGAAGCCCGTGTTTGCTCATCAATGAAAGCATGTGGTCCAGAAAAGGGATGGAAGTCTCGATATTGTATTTTCCCGAACCGTCGAGATTGATCTCAGCTTTTATGTCCGTTTCCCTGGTCTTTCTGTCAACTCTAGCAGTCCTCATCACTCAGCCTCAATAACAGCCTTGCTCAAGGCCTTAAGGAATATCCTGTTCTCATCCGGTGTTCCCACGGTCACCCGCAGACAGCCCTCCATCGCTCCCTTCATGTTCCGGACGAGCACGCCTCTTCCCAGGAGAGCCTCAAACACCCGATCAGAGTTCCGAACCCTGAAGAGGATAAAGTTGGCTTCAGAAGGATAGACCACAATGCTTTTGATACCTGACAGTTCTTTGAAAAGTCTCTTTCTCTCTGAGACGACAGACTTCACATATTGACTCATCAGCCCCTTCTTTTCGATCGCACTTAGCGCGACGGTCTGAGAAAGGGCATTAACATTAAAGGGAAGGCGCACCTTGTTGACTTCATTCACTATTTCTTCTCTCCCAACCAGGAATCCGATCCTCAGGGCTGCGAGGCCGATCTTGCTGAGTGTCCTCATTATGACCAGGTGTTCGTAGTCCCGCAGCAGCGGGATAAACCCTCGCTCACTGGCAAAGGGCTGATATGCCTCGTCGACCACCACAATGGCTTTTGATGATGCCGCCTCAAGCACCTTCAGGATCCTGTCAGACGAAAAACAATTTCCGGTCGGATTATTCGGCGAACTGAGGAAGATCACCTTCGGCCTTTCCTGCCGCAGCGCGGTCAGCATCGGCCCGACAGCGAGGTCGAAATCGTTGTCCAGAGAGACCTCCACCCGCTTTTCACCAAGGGCCTGAGATATTATCCCGTACATGGAAAACGTCGGGGTAGGATACAGAACAGGCCCCCCGAAGGTCGTGACAAGATAATATATCAATTCATCCGACCCGTTTCCCTGCAGAATATTCTCCGGTTTGACGCCAAATCCCTTTGCCACTGCCTTTCTGAGAGCCGCAGCTTCGGGGTCCGGATATCTGTTTGTCTTCAGATATTTAAGAGTCTTATACATCTCGGGAAATCCGTATGGGCTTTCATTAGCATCCAGCTTTACTTTGCACGGAACTTCTTTCGCCTGATATGCTGTCAATGACATAACGTTCTTTCTGACGATCTTCTTGATGTCCATAGCAATGGAATTATACCACAAGTGCACGTCCTTTAACCCTTTGATACGGCCCTGAATTCTGCTTGACAAACGAATCCAAGTTTATTCAAAATTAGGGGTCTGTTATATGTGACTAGTCTGTGACTTTATAAGAATACAAAACAATATCGATATTCTCAGGTCTATCTGAGCACAGAAGTCGATCAAACGGATATAGGGGGGGAGAGGGGTGTTGTATCCAGGCGCCCTTACCGCATAAAGATGAGCCCGGGCGGGGAACTTTTCGGTGTCACTTACCGTAAAGGCGAGGTCATCTTCAATCAGGGTGAGCCCGGCGACACCATGTTCATCATTCAATCCGGCGCCGTTGAGATCAGCCGTTTCGAGAATTCGCACAAGTCCGTGCTTGCACTGCTCGAAAAAGGTGATTTCTTCGGAGAGATGGCCCTCATCGACAAGCATCCCCGCGCAGCCACCGCTATGGCCATTAGTCAGAGCCGGCTTATTCCCCTGACCCGCACGTCTCTGCTTGAGCGCATACGTCATGACCCCGGAGTGGTCATTCATCTTCTGAAGACCCTTTGTAAGCGAATCGACAATACAAACCGGATGATCACGGAAATGGTGGACAACGACGAATCCCTGCGCACTCTTCTTGATGATAGACAAGCTTCGTATAAGAAAGAATCGACTGGTGATACCCCCTCCGTAGCGGGAACAGAATTCGAAGACGCTGCAGGCTCTCATGCAACCGCCTTAGCGCAAACAACCATGAACTTCGATATCAGTCCGGATTTCTGTGTGAGAATCGAAGGAGGAGAGCACGTTTTCCATCAAGGCGACCCCGGCGATTGCATGTTCATCATCCTCGAAGGAAG